>DATLWQ010000399.1:0-6589 GCA_035576225.1 Fimbriimonadaceae bacterium
CCTGGTTCGGGTAGACCGCGGTAGTCGTGAAGTCTGGGGCGATTCGGTTGTAGGCGGGCTGGAAGGTCTTGAGGGCGTTCACCCGCTCAGGGAAGAGATAACTATGGATGGTCGTGGCGGGCACCACTTGGCCGATGTTCGGCCCGGACGTATAGAGGGTGGCATAGCCGAGCAGGGCCGGCGGATAGCCTCCCTGGTCGGTGTAATAGAGCTGGAGGGCAGTCCGAAGCTGGTTCAACGAGGCCATGTCGTCGCCCCGGTAGGCGGAGTCCTTCGTCCTGGCGTAGACCGGGAAGATGATGGCCGACAGGATGACGATGATCGCGATCACGACCATCAGTTCAATCAAAGTAAATCCGACAACGCGTCTCATGCGAACCCTCGGGCGCCCAGTCCATAGACTCAGGCACGCTCACTGGTGTTCCATCGGACCCGGCTATCCTAGCCCCATTTTTTTGACGTAGGCGGCCCAGAGCGAAAAAAGCCAGTCGTGCGCAAGTAGCGCGACCAGCGCCCCGGCCGCCAGGTACGGCCCAAACGGAATCATCGTCAATTCTACTTCAGGCTCCTCTTCGAACTCCTCGACGGAATACGGGTTCTCGCCGAACCAGGACTCATAGAACCTGGGCCAGGCTAGGCCGAAGACGTCCAAGAGCAGCAGGTAGCCCAGCCCGCACTTGAGCAGCGACCCGATGGACTCGGGCTCCCAGGGGGTCTCGTCCTCGACCTCGGGCTCGGCCCGGCGGGCCCGGTTGCGCAGGCCGACCAGAGCGATTCCCAACACGGCGCCCAGCACGACAGCCACCCCGAAACTCATCAGAGCCGCGGCGGGGAGCAGCACGGCACCGATCCCCCGGGCCATCTTGATGTCGCCGTGGCCCATGGCGTCCTTGCGGAATGCGATCCGACCTAGAAACGCGATGCCCCACAGGACGCCCCAGCCCACGAACGCGCCGGCCAACGAACTTGGGACGCCCCATAGCCAGGCTTCGGGCCGCCCCATCGCGATCAGAGCGATGTTGAGCCCGACCCCGACCACGAACATGAAGGCGTTGACCTGGTCCGGGATGACGTAGTGGGCGAGGTCGGTGAAGATGGCGGCCACGAGCGCCGAGGCGAAGGTCGCGTAGGCAAAGGCGTACGCAACGGCCACGCCAGACGGCATGCCGCCTGGGCCTCCCCCGAGCACGAACATCTGGTACCAGACCACAGCCCAGATGGCGCCGTTGATGACCTCGACCACCATGTAGCGCGGGGAGACCCTCGCTCCGCAGTGTCGACACTTTCCGCGCAGGAACAACCAACTGAGGATCGGCACGAGGTCTGGGCCGGAGAGTTGGTGCTTGCAGGCTGGGCAGAAACTGTGCTTGGGCTTATAGATGGAGAGCCCGCGCGGAAGCCGGTAGATGACGACGTTGAGGAAGCTCCCAACGGCGGCCCCGATCCAGAAGCCGACTATCCATGTCCATGCGGGAAACACCGTGCCCGTCCTTGGGTCGCGAGACCTTGTCGGTGAAGGGTACCGGATTCTGGCCGTGTCTGCGCTCCCGTGGTCGCCGGGGAGGCCAGAAATAGAAAATCCCTCCCCTGCTCCAGACGGAGCGGGGGAGGGACTCATGTCGGTGGCTAGTTGCCGTCTGCGAATCCGCCCGACGACAACTGCTGGACGACTTTGATGAGCGGCATGAACATCGCGATGACGATGAAGCCGACCACAAAGCCGAGCATGACGATCAGGATCGGCTCGAGGGCCGCGGTCAGCGACTGGAGCGTCGCCTCGACCTCGGCCTCGTAGAAGTCCGCGATCTTCTGCAGCATAAAGTCGAGGGAGCCCGACTCCTCGCCGACGCCGATCATATGGACGACCATCGGCGGGAACATCTTGCTCGACTCGAGCGGGTCTCCGATGCGGTCGCCCTCCCTGATCCTGGCCCGCGCGTCGAGGACGGCGTCGGCCATGATCGTGTTGCCGACGGTGCCGGCGACGGTCTCCATCGCTTGCAGGATCGGAACGCCAGAAGTCAGCAGCGTGCCCATCGTCCGGCTGAACCGGGCCATGCAGACCTTGTGGTGCAGTTTTCCGAAGACGGGGATGTACAGTTTGATCCTGTCAGCAACGCGCCTGCCGAAGCGGGTGCCGACGAACAACTTCCACGCCACGATGATGGCGGCGACGCTCAGGATGATCACAAGGTAGTTGTTGCGCAGGCTGTAGGACAGGTTGATCAGGAACTTCGTCATCGCGGGCATGTCGCTGTCCTTCAGGCCGATGTCCTTGAAGAGCGAAGCGAACTCCGGAACGATGTACGTGACCAGGAAGCCGACGATGATGGTCGCGGCGACCAGGACGAGGATCGGGTAGGTCAGCGCGGCCTTGACCTTGCGGCGAAGGGCCACGTCGCCTTCCAAGAACATCGAGAGGCGCTGGAGGGACTCCTCCAGGACGCCGCCGACCTCACCAGCGCGGATGAGACCGATAAACAGGTTGCTGAAAGTGCGCGGGTGCCGCTGCATGGCGCGGGAGAGGCTCTCGCCTCCTTCGACCCTCTCGCCGAGGTCCATGAGGATCTTTTTGAGTTTGGGGTCCTGCGTCTGGCGGCCAAGCACGTCGAGGCATCGCACGAGGGAGACGCCGGCGTCGACCATCGTCGAGAACTGGCGGCAGAAGACCGCCAGGTTGGTCAGTTTGACCTTTCCGAAGCCCGTCGACCGAAGCGCGCCGCGCTTCTTGATCATCGTGACTTCGACGAGTTCGATGCCTTGCTCTTCGAACCGGGCGCGAAGTTTGTCTTCGCTCTCGGCCTCGGTCGTCCCCTTCTGCACGGAGCCGTTGGGGTCTTTGAACGTGTAACTGTAGACTGGCATTTCTTATCTCCGTGGTGGAGCCGCGCCAGCACCGCCTGCCGCGCCTCCGAGGTTGATCATTTTCTTGAGTTCTTCTTGGTTCATGCACCGCAGCAGCGCCTCTTCCAGGGTGATGATGCCTTTGACGTACAGGTCCCTGAGGGCCTGGTCCATGCTCATCATGCCGTGCGAGGCGCTCGTCTGGATCATGGACGGAATCTGGTGCGTTTTGTTCTCGCGGATCAGGTTGCGGATGGCCGGGGTCGCGACCATGATCTCGCAGACCGGGATGCGTCCGGGGCCGCTGGCGCGCGGCAGGAGCTGCTGCGCGATGATCGCGACGATGTTGTTGGAAAGTTGGACGCGGATCTGCTCCTGCTGACCCGGTGGGAAGACGTCGATGATGCGGTCGATCGATTCGGCCGCGTTGTTGGTGTGCAGGGTCGCGAAGACGAGGTGTCCCGTCTCAGCGGCGGTGATCGCCAGGGCGATCGTTTCGGTGTCGCGCATCTCACCGACGAGGATGACGTCGGGGTCTTCGCGAAGGCAGGCGCGCAGGGCGTTCGCGAAGGCCTTAGTGTCGCCTCCGAGTTCGCGCTGGTTGATGATGCTCTGCTTGTGGGAGTGCAGGTACTCGATCGGGTCCTCGACCGTGATGATATGGACCGCTTTGCTCGTGTTGATGTAGTCGATCATCGCCGCGAGCGAGGTCGACTTTCCCGAGCCGGTTGGGCCCGTGACGAGGATCAGGCCGCGGGGTCTGTCCGCAATGACATCCAAGAACGGCGGGAGGTTCAGTTCGCGCACCGTCGGAATCCGGTTAGAAATAAGGCGGAACGCGCCCGCGATCGCGCCGCGGTCTCGGTACATGTTGACGCGGAAGCGCGCCCTTCTCGGCAGTTGATAGGAGAAGTCGAGTTCCAACGTCGTCTCGAAGCGGTGGATCTGGTCGTCGGCGATGATCTCGTACATCATTCGCTGAGTCTCTTGGGGCGTGAACTTCTCAAAGTTGAGGCGCTTCAGCGCTCCGTCCTCACGGATGACTGGCTCGCTGTCGACACAGATGTGGAGGTCCGAGCAGTTGCGGTCGACGACGACGTGCAGCAGTTCGTCGATGTGGAGGTCGTCGAGCGACCTCGGCTTTCCGGCGCCTCCGCCCGCGCCCTCGACCATCGGTGGCGCTTCTGGTGCCGCTGACGGCGGAGCCCCGGGGGCCGCGCCGTTCGCCTGCGTGTTCTCTTGCTCGTTTTGCATTCGGTGCTCTTTTCTACGTTAGTTTCGGTGCTTTGTAAAGATTATCAGAAGCCTGCCGTGAAGACGACGCGCATGACTTCTTGCGGGTCGGTGATGCCGGCGAGGACCTTTTCAAGCCCGTCTTCGCGGAGTTCGTGCATGCCGGCGGCCTTCGCGGCCGCCTTGATGTCAGCGACGGGGGCCCGGCGCACGACCATCTCGGCGATCTCCTGGTTCATGATCAGCAGTTCGTGGAAGCCGGTTCGACCACGGTAGCCGGTCATGCGGTTGTTGTCGTGCGGGATGCCGCGGTAGAGTTGGATCATCTCGTCGGGATCTTCGACCTTGAATCCGAACCTGCGCAGGTCGATAGCCGGGATCTCGTACTGCTCGCGGTGCTCCTTGTCGATCTGGCGTCCCAGCCTCTGGGCGAGGATGCCGATGACGGTCGCCGAGATCAGGTAAGGCTCGACGCCCATGTCGATCATACGGATCGTGGCAGACGGCGCGTCGTTCGTGTGAAGCGTGGAGAGGACCAAGTGTCCCGTGAGCGACGCTTCGATGGCGATCTCGGCCGTCTCAAGGTCGCGCATCTCTCCGACCATGATGATGTCGGGGTCCTGACGAAGGAAGGCGCGCAGGCCAGTCGCGAACGTCAGACCCGCCTTCTTGTTGATCTGGACCTGGGCGATGCCTCCCAACTGGTACTCGATCGGGTCCTCAATCGTGATGATGTTGACCGCGATCGTGTTGAGTTTGTGGAGGACCGAATACTGTGTCGTCGTCTTTCCTGAGCCGGTCGGGCCGGTACACAGGAACATGCCGTTCGGCTGGCTGACCAGTTCCTCGAGTTTGGCCATGTTCTCGGCGGAGAAGCCCAGTTTGTTGAGGCCGACCATCGCGTTGCCCTTGTCGAGGATACGCATGACGATCTTTTCGCCGTAGGGGCACGGGATGGCGCTGACACGGAGGTCGAACTCCTTCTCCTTGTGCCTCACCTCGATGCGTCCGTCCTGTGGGACGCGCCGCTCGGCGATGTTCATGTCGGACATGATCTTGTAGCGGCTGATGAGCGGCGAGATCAGGTTGCGCGGGACGGTCATGGCCTCCATGAGGACGCCGTCGATTCGATACCGGACGCGCACGTGGCGCTCCTGCGGCTCGATGTGGATGTCAGACGCGCGGTCGACGATGGCCTGCTGGATGAGCGCGTTGGCCAGTTTGATGATCGGCGCCTGCTCGGCCATCTGCTCGGCGTCGCCGGTGTCGGAGATGCCCAGCAGGTCGGCGTCGCGGCCGACCTGTGCTGCGGCGATGACGCCGCGCAGGTTCTTGATCTGCGCGGGGGCCTTCTCCTCTTCCTTCACGGTGGCCTCGCCGTTCGAGGCACCGTAGTGCCTGCGGATCGCGTCCTCGATCGCGCCGGGAAGCGCGACGGCGGGACGCACGAAGCACCCCGACGCCAGACGTACGTCGTCGATGGCCGGGATGTCGGCGGGGTTCGCCATCGCGAGCCAGATGGTGGTGCCCTCCTTCTTGATCGGCATCACCGAGTGGAGCTTGACGATCCGCTCAGGGACGACGTTCACGGCCGATTCGTCGACCTTGACGTTGTCGAGGTCCACGAACTGGTGTCCGTCCTCCTGCGCCTTGGCGAGGAGCACCTCCCTCTCACCGACGTATCCCAAGTCGATGAGCACCCTGCCGAGGTCAGGGTTTTTGGTCTGCTTTTGAATGGCAACGGCCTCGTCGAGCTGCTCCTTCGAAAGGAACCCCTTCTCGATCAGATAGGCCGTCATCGATACACGCTTCAATGCCATACAGTCAAATCCTCATACAGCCGTCACGTACATACGGCAAAGCCCCGCCCCCGAAGCCGCATCTCGGCCCCGATGGACGGTCGAACGGACTATTGTAGTCCGAAAGAGGGCTTTTCCGATACCCGCAACGTCTGTTTTTCGCTTGTCGCCGCCTAGGTCTGCCTTGTAGCGGGCCCGGTTTCCAGGTATCCCTGGACTCGTTTTGTTGCGCAGCGAACTGGCAGATAAAGTCAATGCGGCCGTCGGACGTCTCGTCGCGAGCGGTCGCCTGCCAGAAGCCGTGTACCCACTGGTAGAAATAAGCGACACCAAGTCAGTGGAGCACGGCGACTTCGCTTGCAACTTCGCCTTGGCGGCGGCGAAAACGGCGGGCTCCAACCCTCGAGCGATCGGTGAACTCCTCGCGGAGGAACTGTGCGGCGACCCTGACTTTGACAAGGTCGAGGTGGCAGGCCCCGGGTTCGTCAACCTCACGCTCTCTGTCCATTCGACGTCAAGGGCCCTGTCGAACGTTCTACAAAATCCTCGCGATTTTTACCGGCTAAACCCAAAACGACGGCTCAAGATCAACGTTGAGTTCGTTTCGGTCAACCCGAATGGGCCCATTACCGTCGGCTCCGGACGCGGCGCGGCCTATGGATCGACGCTTTGCAACGTTCTCGAGGCCGCTGGCCACACCGTCCACCGCGAGT
>DATLWQ010000400.1:0-29835 GCA_035576225.1 Fimbriimonadaceae bacterium
TGCTGGACTCGGCCAAGGCCGCCGCAGCCTTGACTGCCTTGTTCCTGTCATTCTTCATAGCCCGGACGTTGGCCAGCGCGTCCTGACGCCCGGACTTGCCCAGAGCCTGCACGGCCATCTTACGCACCACGGCGTCCTTCGACTTCAGTTTCTCCAAAAGCGGGCTCAGGTCTCCGTCCGAGTACTCCGCGATCGTGAAGGCGAGGTCTTTGGCGTAGTCGCCCTTCGCGGAGTCCATCGAGTCGACCAGCGTCTCGAAGAGGTCCCGTCGGACGGCCGTGCTCACGGAACTGCCTCCGTAGTTCATCCGCACGAACAGAGCAGCGCCCACGCGCTCCTCTTCCGTGCCCCCAGACAGGGCGCTACTCGCGAACGTGAACGCCCGATCGTCGAAGGACTGATAGCGGGCGATATCCTTGTTGGAGGAAGACAGTTTGGGAAGTTCTTCGAAGAACTTTTTGGCGCTGTCTTCAGTACCGGTAACAAGCGTTCTCATCGCTTCATAGGCGACCGAGGTGTCCTTGGAGTCCATTAAGGTCTGGAGGTCTGACCAGCCCGCTTTGCCCTCGGACCGGGCTTTCTTCAACTTGTCCCACTCGGGGCCGGAGCGATACCCTACTGAGCTGTACCTGGGCGCGACGGCTACCGAGCGGGCGATCAAGAACGTCCCGCCGACCACCACCAGCGCGATCACCGCGCACACCGCCCAAAGCCACTTCACGCTTCACACCTTCCTGCCTCCCATTATAGGCACCAATTCCGAAGACGGCCCCGCTGGGCCAGTAAACTGGGGCGCAGAGGGCTCAATGTTCAGATACGTCCGACTCGGCAGACTCCCCGCCAAAAAGCACATCCAGTTCAGACAGCCCGACGGCTCGCTCTACGCAGAACAGTTGTTCAGCACCATCGGCTTCGACGGACCGATGAGCACCATGTACCACATCAACCTCCCGACCGAGTGCAAGAGGTGGGAGGATCTCGGTGAGTGCAAACCGACGTACCTGCAGGCCGAGCCCCTGCGCCACCGACACCTCAAGACGTGGGAACTGCAGCAGCACGGCGACGCGGTCACGGGCCGCGTCCCCCTGCTCGGTAACCAGGACGCAATCTGGAACCAGGTCGTCGCCAAGGAGCAGATGCAACGGTTCTACAAGAACGCCGAGGCCGACGAGATCGTCTTCGTCCACGATGGCACCGGCACCCTCGAGACCATGTGGGGCGACGTCGAGGTCCGCGAGGGCGACTACCTCGTCATTCCGCGCGGCACGATCTGGCGGCTCAGGTTCGACAGGCTCCCCGTCCGCATGATTGCCATCGAGAGCCACGGACCGGTCACGACGCCCAGCCGATACCGCAACGAGTACGGCCAATTGCTGGAGCACGCGCCGTTCACCGAGCGCGACTTCCGCCCGCCGCACGAACTCAAGACCCACGACGAGAAAGGCGACTTCGAGGTGGTCGTCAAGGCGCGTCAGCGCAAGACGCTCTACGTCTACCCCTACCACCCGTTCGACATCGTCGGCTGGGACGGCTTCGTCTATCCGATGGCGTTCAACATCATGGACTTCCAGCCGATCACCGGCAAAGTCCACATGCCTCCGCCGATCCACCAGACCTTCCGCGGCCACAACTTCGTCGTCTGCTCGTTCTGCCCGCGCATGCTCGACTACCACCCCGAGGCGGTCGTCGTCCCTTACAACCACAGCAACGTCGACAGCGACGAGATCATGTACTACGTCAACAGCAAGTACAAGGCGCGAAAAGGCATCGAGGAGGGCTCGATAACCGTGCACCCGCTCGGCATCCCGCACGGCCCGCAACCCGGCACGCCCGAGAAGACGATCGGGCAGAAGTCCACAGACGAGGTGGTCGTCATGATGGACACCTTCCACCCGCTTTGGCTGACGGAGGACGCGGTCAAGATCGAAGACCCCAAGTACTGGGAGTCCTGGAAGACGCACGACGACAGCGGCCCTGCTGCGATCTCCCAGGAGTAGCGTCTGGCCCCCAAAAGGCGGAATCCGAAAAGGCCATTCGGACGCCCCGCCCCTGCTATAATCGCGCTATGGTCTCGACAGACTTTCGTGAGCGCGTCATCGCGGCGTTCCCCGCCGCCGACCCTCCGGTCAAGGTCGTCAGCGACCTGGCGCGAGAGATCCATGACGACGCCGACCTGATGGCGAGCGCCCTTAAGGGCCACCCGTGGACAGTCCTGCCCAAACAGACCCTCGACGCCCGCGCGAAGGACATCGTCGCGCTGACCGTCCCGGCGTTCATCTACTACATCCCGGCCTTCATCACGGCGGCAGCAGAAGACCCGATCTCCGAGTCGGCCACCTACGTCATGTACGCGCTGTGCCCACTCGGGAACTTCAGCGCCTTCTATGAGCACACGTGCGCACTGTTCACTCCGAAGCAGGCCGCAGTCGTCGCCGAACTCTTGGAGTCGCTGGAAAAGGACCCGGGGTTTGCGGTCTTTAAAGAAGAGATGAAGCCTGGCCTGGTGCTTTGGCGCCGCAGAGCCCGACCTTAGCGGCCTGAGGGCCGCCTGAACACGCTCTCCACCGATTCGCGCAGCACGCCGGTCGGCAGGCCGTCCAGTTTCTTCGGCTTCTCCGTCCCGAACGGGATCAACACCGTCACGCGACGGTTGCTATAGTGCGTCGGGTCGTCAGGCACCCTCGGCCGGGTGGCGGCGTAGCTGTCCACCGAATCGATCTGCGAGAGCGTCACTCCGCCTTGCATGAGCAGGTGACGCACCGCGTTCGCGCGGTCGTAGCCCAGGTCGTAGTTGTCGTACCCCGGCGTCCCGTACTGCCTCGAGTCCGTGTGCCCTTCGATCTTCAAGAGCCGCCCGGACTTCGCGAGGATCGGCGCGATCTTCAGGATCACTTCGGTGGCCTTCGGCCGCACGACGGCCTGCCCGACCTCGAAGAACACTTCGCCGTTCAGTTCGTTCTCAATGAACTCGATCTTCAGCCCCTGCGTCGTGATCTGCATCTCGATCGACTGGTTCTTCAGCATCTCGCGCATCTCAGGGTCGTCCTGGAGTTGCTGCACGATCTGCTTGCGCACGTTCTCCATCTGTTCCGTCGCCTTCATGTCCTTGCGGATGAGCGCGTTGCCCTCGTTCTTCTGCCCTGCGAGCGTCGACGGCGACTCGGGAGGCTTGATGTGCGTCGTCCCAAGCGGCTGCTCCTTGCTGAAGCCGACGGGGTCGCGGAAGTAGGCCTGCACGATGTTGCGGTCGTCCTGGCTCAGCGACATGATCCACATGACGAGGAAGAACGCCATCATCGCGGTCACGAAGTCGGCGTACGCCACCTTCCAGGCGCCGCCATGGTGGCCGTGGCTGTGCGCCTTCTTCTTCTTGATGATGATCGGCGTGCCTTCTTGCATCTTAACGCCTTAGGCCGCGAGGTCTTTGCCCTTGACCGCGCTCTCCAGTTCCGCAAAACCGGGGCGCACGCTTGGGTCTATGTTGCGACGTGCAAACTCCACGCACGTGATCGGCGACTCGCCGCGGGCAAAACTGAAGAGAGCATTGCGGATGCAGTTTACGTACTGGCCATCGACGCGCACCCGGTTCAGCAGCGAGCGGCTCAGCGGCCCGCAGATGATGTACGCCATAAAGATTCCTAGGAACGTACCGACCAGTGCGATCGCGACCGACTTGCCGATCTCGCTCGCGTCGCCGCCGATCTTGCCCATCGTGATGACGACGCCCAGCACCGCGGCGACGATCCCCATCGCAGGCATCGCGTCCGCGAGGTTCTGCATCGACTCTCCCGGCATCACCTCTTCCGCGTGTGCCGTGTCCAAGTCGACCTCCATCATCTCGCTCAGGTCGTGAGGTCCGACCGCGCCCGTCAGCACGACTTTCATCGTGTCTGCCAAGAAGTGCACGGCGTGGTGGTTGGCGAGGAACTCCGGATACTTGCTGATGATGTCGCTCTTCTCCGGGTTCTCGATGTGTGACTCCAATCCGAGCAGTCCCTCCTTTCGAGCGACCGAGAACAACTGGTACATCATCTTGAGCAGTTGGACGTACGTTTCCTTCGTCGGCTCCGGCTTGAAGAGGTTGAGAACCGCCTTGATCGTCTGCTTGAGGACCTTGAGGCCGTTCGATCCGAGGAAGATCCCGAACGCGCCGCCGAAGATGATGATGAACTCAGTGGGCTGGATAAGGACAGCGACCTGCCCCCCGTGCATAATGTAGCCGAGGAGCACGCAGATGATGCCGGCGATGATTCCGATGAATGCGAACATCGTTGCAAGGCGGCAAGGCGTCTCTAGCCACAAGGCGCCCGCCATCCGTTATTGTCGGTTCGCCCGAGCCTGAAACTCACCTATGCAGACGACCCAGTCGAAGATTCGACTTCTCGATCCCCACACGATCAACCAGATCGCAGCAGGGGAGGTCGTCGAACGCCCTTCGTCTGCCGTCAAGGAGCTCGTCGAAAACGCCCTCGACGCAGGTGCCGCCCGGATCGCCGTCAGACTCGAGCAGAGCGGACGCAGGCTCATCGAGGTCGCTGACGACGGTTGCGGCATGGACGCTGACTCCGCCCGGCTCGCGCTCCAGCGCCACGCGACCAGCAAGATCACGTCGGTGGGCGACCTGCAACAGGTGAAGACCCTCGGTTTTCGGGGCGAGGCGCTCCCCTCCATTGCCTCGGTCTCCCGGCTCACCCTCTCCACAGCCGAACAAGATGGCCTGAGGACAGTGCTCTACGCGGAGGACGGCTTGATCGAGGAGCCCACCGCCGAGTCCGGACCCAGGGGCACGACCGTCAAGGTGGAGGATCTCTTCCATAACACGCCTGCCAGGCTCAAGTTCCTCAAAACCGACGCCACCGAACTTGCCAACGCCGTCGACGTCGTCTCCAAGTGCGCCGTGTCCCGCCCGGACGTCGCCTTCCGGCTTGTCCACGGAGAAACGACCGTCGTCGAGACCTCCGGCTCTGGCGACCCCCTGACCGCCTTGGCCGAGGTCTGGGGCAGGGACGCCGTCCGAGCCCTTGCGCCAGTGGACGCGTTCAACGGTACGGCGCGCGTCGTCGGGTACGTCAGTCCACCGCACTTCACAAAGCCGAACCGCAACTGGTACTGGCTCTTTGTCAACGGCAGACCTGTCCGCTCCAAGACGCTGACCGCTGCGCTCGACCAGGCGTTCCGCTCGCTGACCCCCGAGCGGCGCTACCCGCTCGCGCACCTCGAGGTTATGATCGACCCTGCCAAGGTCGACGTCAACGTCTCCCCGACCAAGAGCGACGTCAAGTTCCACCAGGACGGCGCCGTGTTCGATGCGGTGCGCCGTGCCGTCACCGACGCGCTCCTCAAGCACGGGATGGTTCCCGATGCCGAGTCGGTCGGCCGCGCCACGGACGCCCTGCGCGCATCGGGAGGAAACCTGCGCGAGGCGGCTGTGCAACTCGCGATGCTCGCCCAGCCACGTGTTGGGCAGGCGACCGAGCCGACGCTCGAGATTGAGAGCCGGGCGATGCCCGACCTCCTCAAAGGCTTGCGCGTCCTCGGCCAGGTAGCCGACACCTTCATCGTCGCCGAGAACGACACCGCCCTGCTCATCATCGACCAGCACGTCGCCCACGAACGCGTGCTCTACGAGATGCTCCGCGACTCGCGCGGCACCGCACCGATCGAAGTTCAGCCGCTCCTAGAGCCAGAGACGCTTCACCTCGACCGGCGCACGGCGGAACTCATCGCCGAAAAACTCGACGAACTCAAGGCGGTCGGCTTCGACCTCGAGCGCTTCGGCGGCGACAGTTTCCTCGTTCGCACAGTCCCAGCCGCCATCCGGGGCCGCTCCGCTATGCAACTGCTGAAGGACCTCGCAGAGGAACTGGCCGATGGCTCTGCGCAGGGCTGTCTGGTTCCCGCGCGCGACGAGATCTACATCCTCTGCTCCTGCAAGATGGCCGTCAAGGCCGGTGACAAACTGGGCCATGCGGAGATGGAGCGCCTCGTCCACGACCTAGCCCAGACAGAAAACCCCTACCTTTGCCCCCACGGCAGGCCGATCACAGTCGTCATGCCCAAGTCCGACCTCATGCGACGGTTCAAGCGGTGACCGTCCTCGGCATCGACCCGGGTCTAGAGCGTGTCGGCTGGGCGGTCGTCGAAAAAAGCGGCTCGGCACTGCGAGCCGTCGAGTACGGGCTCATCAAGACGCCGCGCACTGCGCTCCAAGAGCGCTTGAATCAGATCCACGCAGACGTCGGCGATCTAATTCAAAGGTTCTCGCCCGACTGCCTCGCGACCGAGCGCCTCTTTTTCACGAAGAACCAGACCACGGCAATGGATGTTGCAAAGGCTTTGGGCGTCGTACTATTGACCGCCTCCCAGAACGACCTTCCGTGCTACGAGTACAGTCCGCCCGAGGTCAAACTGTCCGTCGTCGGCAACGGCTCGGCAGAGAAGAAGCAGGTCCAGTACATGGTCGTGCGCCTGCTGTCTCTGAAGGAAGACCCGAAGCCCGACGACGTCGCCGACGCGCTCGCCGTCGCCGTCACGCACGCGCTGCGCGTGTCGACGGCGAGCCCTGAGCCCGCTCCCTCACCGCGTTAGCACCGAAGAGGTCCGGTTGGGGATCGGGGACTGTGCTCTCCAACACGGCGCATAGATTCTGTCCTGAGTCAAGTCGCCTTGCGCCAAGGGCAACGAGCGCCTCTACCGCAGTGCCCGCGCCATACACCCATAACGAGCACAGCCGCCTGCGCAGCGCGTCGGCGCAGCCGTGCCACGTCCCACCCTGCATCAAGCGCGGCGAAACCGCGACCGCTCGACGCCCATACGAGTAGATCAGCGCGTTGCGCTCCATCGCTTGGCCCGTCGTGAACCCGACCCAAGGCTCGCATGCGCTCAGATAGCACACGCCTTCCCGCCGTCTCGCAGAGTGCTCTGGGTGCCGCAGTCCGTAGGGCAGAATTTCGATGCAGCGACCGGCACCGCCGCACTCCAGCGCGCTCTGAACGGCCAGTGAATCGATGCCCACCGCACCACCGCTGACCAGCGTGCAACCAAGCCTCATCGCCTCGCGCCCCACGGTCACGCACACGCTCTTGGCGTTCGCCCTCGGTCCGCGCGAACCGGTGACGGAGACGGCCTTCGCCCCTGGGACCGCCCCCTCGGCCCATACGCATGGCGGCGCGCTAGAGCCAAGCGCTTCGAGCCAGCCTCGCGGATAATCCTGCATCGCCGCAGTTAGCGCCCGTCCTGCCGTGACGACTCCCACGCCCCACTCCATGAGAGACGCCTCCTCGGCGGCGGCCGCTTCGTCCCATAGCCCCGCGTCACGCAGGACAGCAGCGACGTCCTCGGAGCAACACCCAGAACGAGCCAAAGCGCCCAGTACGAGCGGCCACCTTCGTCGCGGGGGACCGCCCGAGCGCGGTGCTCCGCGCAAGTAGAGCGCGCACAAAACGCTGGAAATGACCACCCTCGCCCCCTTGTCACAGTCCTCCAATCTGCTCGTCGCCCCGCCCTTCATACCCTTCGATTATGGCACACCTTCACCCCCCATACGAATGTGTACAGTATCAGTCGTTGCGTACCGACAATTACAAGTATTGTGAACAGGCTCCGCATCCTTTCAGCCTGGATGCTGATGGCCCTGCCCGTGGTTCTGTGCGCCCAGTCGGCGCCGCTTCGGGCGCACTTCAGCGTCGAGGAATATCTGGTCGATGGCCACTATCCGCATGGGCACGCCACGCGGGACCGTTACTTCAGGCCATATGCCCTGCTAGAGTCGGGGGATTGGAGTCTGACCGCGACCTACTGGTCTTACCCTGCGTGCCACTTCTACGAGGTGGACGATACGCACCTGGATTACGACGACGGCTCCCTGCACGTCAAGGTCGGACGCTTCCTCGTGCCGGTCGGCCAGGACGACTGGGACGACGAGTGGTACTCAGGCACGGTGTTCATGCCCATGATCCAGTTGATACGCTACGGATCGTTCGGTGCGCTGTGGCATACCAGCACAGGGGCCGAGGCGAGCGTCCCGGTCGGGCCCGGAACCTTCACGGCTGCGCTCGTCTCCTCTTCGCAGCAGAAGAACCAGTTGCTGCCTGACGACTTCGACCGTGCGGTGTTCAGGTACCAGGGCTACGTCCAGGGGCTCACGTACGGCGTTTCGGCACTGACAGATTCCAAGGGACTTGGCAAGGACGAACGGCTGCTCGACCTCGACCTGCGCTACACCACGCCGCACTTCATTGCGAGGGGCGAGATGCTCGGCTACTCCACCACGGGGTCGACCAACGAGGGCTTCTACGTCGACCTCTACCACAGGCCTGCGGGCTGGCAGGACGTCTTGTTCGTCGGACGGTTCGAGGCATACCACTTCAGCAAAGGAACAAGGTTGGGGCGCAAAGAACGCACGACCCTCGGAGCAAAGGTCCGAGCGCCGTTCGACTCGACCCTCATGGTCAACTACATCTTTGGCCCGAGCATCAACGGTTTCTTCCTTGGCGGCGCTTGGGCGATCGGGCTGACGAAGACGCTTAGGTTTTAGAGAGGAAAGCAAATTATGATAGCGATGGCAGCAACACTCGTCCTTCTCGCTGACTTTACGGTCAGCGGAACGGTCACCGACGGCTCGCATGCTTTGTCGGACGCAGTCGTATGGATCGAAAACGGCACCAAGCCGAAGCCGTCCAAGGCGACCGTCGATCAAAAGAACAAGCGGTTCAGCCCGCACATCTCCGTCGTCCCCGTCGGAAGCAAGATCTCGTTCCCGAACCACGACGACGTCTTCCATAACGTCTTTGCGGAGTTTCGGGCAAAAAAGTTCGACCTAGGCATGTATCCGCGCGGCCAGTCGAAGTCGGTGACGTTCGATAAGTCCGGCGTCGTGTCCGTGCTCTGCAGCGTCCACTCGGAGATGAGCGCGTACATCATCGTCGTCGACACGCCGTACTTTGGCAAGACGGACTCGAAAGGGCGGTTCAAGTTTGCAGTCGGCAAGGGAGAGGGCGTCCTGCACGTGTGGCACGAGTCAGGAAAGTCCCTCGAACGAAAGATCGATGTGGAGGGCTCCCAGACCCTCGAACTCGTAGCGACTAAGCATTGAAGATCAACGTCTCCCTCCGCGCACGCGTCACGATGGTCACAACGATGATCGTGATCGTCGTTGTGGGAGCGGTCCTCATGGTGCTCCAGGGCGTCGTCGCGCGACAGGTCGACAAGACCGCCCAAGAGGTCTCTGACCGCACGAACAAGGCGCTGAAGCGCGCCGTTAACGAGCGCGTGGCAAGCCTTGCCGTCTGCGCACAACTGCTCGCCGACAGGCCGTCCACGCGGGCGGCGACCTTTGCCGACGATGCGACCATGCAGGACTATCTCAAGAGTACGCTCAGCATGGTCAATGCTGACTGGATCGGATGGGTCAGCGACGGACGCGTGCACGCGATCGTCGGCTCTGCGCCGCTCAAGACCGGCCTCAAGGTCTCAGGCATTTCGGACGTAGACGGCGCGATCTCCTCCCAAAAACCATGGAGCGGCGTCACGGTCGTGGCCGGCGCGCCCTTCCTGGCGGCCGAGTGCCCCGTGACCATCGCCGGATATGCCAAGGGCTACTTGCTCGTCGGCTCGAACCTCGACGAGCGCATGCTCAAGAGCATTGCGAGCATCAACGGAGTCGAGATCGTCGCCTATGTGAAGCAGGGACAGTACGCCGCGACCCTGCCAATCAGTTCGGTTGCAAAAAAGGGCGGGAGCCTCCAGTGGATGTCGGTCGAAGGACGTGACTACGTCGGTGCATTCAGCAGCATCCTGAGCCGGCAGGGGAACGTCGTCGTCCGTTTTCTAGCGCTGACGCCAAAGTCCGAGGTCATGGGCGTGTTCAACCCGCTTTCGGAGAACATTTACGTATTGCTCGCACTCAGCCTCGGCACTGCGCTTGCTATCGGATACTGGTTCGGCTACAGTGTGACTCGACCGATCCAGCGCTTGTTGACGTCGGCGCAGGAGATTCAGGCGGGACGCTGGCCAGAACCCATCAACTCGTCCCGCAGCGACGAAATTGGTTACCTCCAGGCGACGTTTGACAAGATGTGCTCCCTCCTCAGAGAGCGCGAAGACTTGCTCATCAACGTCCTCGATCCCCTCACGGGGGTCCAGAATCACAAGGCGTTCAAAGAGCGGCTCCAGACGATCGTCACGACCCAGACTGAGCACAGGAAGCCGCTGTCCCTCGTCTTCGTCGACATAGACGGGTTCGCCGACTACAATGCCGAAAAGGGCTCGCACGCGGGAGACCAGTTGCTCGTCGACGTGGCGGGGATCCTCGGTGGGTTTGTCCCGCCAGATGGGTGTATTGGCCGCTTCGGGGGAGACGTCTTTGCCGTCGCGATCCCCGACGTCGACGACAAGGGCGTTGCAGAGGAAGTCAGACGCGCCCTCTACGACCTCACTGGGCACCCCGTCTCCGTTGGGTTCGTCGCCATGGGTGAGGGCCTCGCTACGGCCGAACTTTTGATCATTGCAGCGGAGATGGCCGTGTCACAGGCGAAGTCCGGCGGTCGTAACCGCGTGCGCGTCTTTGAGGGATTCGATTCCAGCGCCGAGGAGTCCGACCTTAGGAGGGTGCTCAAAGGCGGAGGTTTTGCGGCTGTCAAGGCCCTCGCCGAGGCCGTTGACGCCAAGGACAACTACACAAAGGGACACTCCCAGCGCGTCGCCGACTACGCCAAGGATCTCGCGCGGGTGCTCGGTTACGATGAGGGGTTCGTTGAACTGGTCGGCGTCACCGGCACTCTCCACGACGTTGGCAAGATCGGCGTACCTGACGAGATCCTCAAGAAGGCCTCCGCCCTCACCGACGAGGAGTTCGAGGAGATCAAGAAGCACCCCGCCCTGGGCGAAAAGATCGTCTCGCAAATTCCGACGCTCGCCGACACGCTGCCCGGCATCCGGCACCACCACGAGCGATACGACGGCAAGGGCTATCCCGACGGCCTCTCTGGTCAGTACATCCCGCTCCTCGGCAGGATTCTCGCCGTCGCAGACGCCTACGACGCCATGACCAGCAGTAGGTCCTACCGAAAGGCGATGTCTCCGCGCGAAGCGCTCGGCCGGATGAAGGAAGCGCTTGGAACCCAGTTCGACCCGAGGCTCGGCAAAGCGTTCATAGACCTGATGACCTCTGACGAGGGCGTGCGCGCCGCCTGAAACCGGTATGCTCAAGACTGGCGCGCGCCGCCATTATCGAGGATCACATATGGGCGAAAACATGGAGAAGTTCCGTCACATCGACGGAAGCGAAGCGCGGATCAGTACGAAGTTCATCAACATTACGTTCCAGCACGGACATCCGGGCGATGTGGGAGTCAACGGTTGCCGCGTCGAAGACGTCATCGATGTGCTTGTCGACAAACTTCTGGACTTCCAGGGCCGCGACCTTGCCTGCGAAGAGAACGCGACCGCCCTGTATCACCTCGACCTCGCCCGTGAGGCGCTCCTCCTCCGACGTCGTCGTCGAGAACAACAGGGCGTTCTGGGCTCGCCCGACAAGCACAGCGACCAGTAGGCACGTCAGCCCGAGAACTTGTAGCCCACGCCGCGCACAGTCACGAGCCGCTCGGGCTTGGATGGCTCTACTTCGATCCGTTCGCGCAGCCACCTCATGTGTACGTCCACGGTACGTGCCGAAACGTACGCGTCCTGCCCCCACACACGATCCAAGAGCGCGTCGCGGCTGAAGACCTGTCCGGGGTGCGAGACAAGGAAGTGCAACAGCGCAAACTCCTTTGGCGAGAGATCAACGTCCCGTCCTTCAAGCGTCGCCGTGTGAGTCTTCGGATCGATCCTAATTCCGCCGGACTCCACCACCGTCTCGGTGTCCAATGACCAAGCGGCGCGGCGCAGCACGCTCTTGACGCGCGCCGACAGTTCGGCGAGCGAGAAAGGCTTGACCACGTAGTCGTCCCCGCCTATCTGAAACCCCTCGATCTTGTCCTTCTCCCCCGAGCGCGCCGTCAAGAAGATGATCGGAACCTCACTGTCCCTGCGCACTCCTTCCGCAAACTCGAATCCCGATCGTCCAGGAAGCATCACGTCCAAAACGATGAGGTCAGGCTTGACGAGCCGGAATATGCGCGCACCTTCCTCAGCGCTGTCGGCGGTGAAGACGCTGAACCCGTCCTTTCGCAGGCGGTTCTCGACCGTCTCGAGGATCGTGCTTTCGTCGTCGACGACGAGGACCTTCATCTCACCCGGCGAGGATCTCGACGTTCGCGCGCGGCACCGTTACGTCCCGCCCGTCGTCGAGCTTCGCGGTCAAAACGCGCACGCGTGCACCGCTGTCCACAGTCTGCGTCTGCGAAGGGAGGCCGGTCACGGATCCCAAAAGTCCGAAGTAAGGCTCGCGGATGACGCGGATCGGCGTCCCAATGGTCAGCGCCATCGCCTCACCTGCACCGGCGCCCGCCGCCGCGTCTGCGGCGATCGGGACGATGACCTCGGGGCGGATGACGCCAGCACGGATCTGCGTTGCTCCGTTCATGCTCGCGCGCTTTCCTTCCAATGACTTCAGGAGATCAAACGTCCGTTGTGCCATCCTCAGTTGGCCGAACCCTTCGGTCGCCATCAGGGTCAGGTTGATGTCCTCTGATCCAGTGATTGCGACGCCGATGTCGTATCCGAGGAACTTCGTGAGGTCCACGTCGCGCACCGCGCCAACGACGAGCCCGACGACGCCGACCTTGCTCGCACGGTCGATCGCCTCGTAAGTGACTCCCGCGCCACCAATCAGGATCTTTCCCTTGTCGTCGTCCTTGATGTGGTTCGCGTCGAGCACATCGTCCGGCGAGGAAACGGCCACACGGATCGTGCCGCTGCGTTCGCCGCCGACGCCGAAGATGCCCTGCACCATCGCGCACCTGGCCTCGATTACGACCCCCTCGCCTGGCATCTCGGACACAACCGTGCCCTCGATGTAACTCGGGATTTCGACAGGGACGGACGGCTCGCGGACCAGGACGTGTCCGGTGACTTCGCTGATCGCTTCGACCGTGCCCGAGAACTTGCTGTGGACCTCCGCTCGACCGATACCGAAGATGATGCCCTTCGTCTCGGCGACGATCTGGCCCTTCTCGACCTCGTCGCCGATTGCGAACTTGAAGAAGGTCTTCACCTCGTTCGCGTCGACTCCGAGTTCCTCGGCCAGTTTGATCGCCTGCTGCGGCCCTGGGATGAGAGCACGAGCGACGACTTGGTCTGGGCCGACCCTCTCGCCCGATTTGACGAGCAGTTCGCCCTTGATCGGCAGGCGCCGCACCTTGCGGACGACCGTGTCGCCGCTGACTGTAAGACCGGGGGTGTATGCGCTGCCCAACTCTAGAAGAACCTCCGTTGCGGCCCACAGTTTAGCATGGCCTCCCCGTCCGCGCCAGGGCCGACAACAGCCTGGGAGGTCCACGTTAAAGCAATGTCAAGAAACCGTCCCTTAGACCTTAAATGCGCAAAGGTACTATCTGCCGCGTGAAAGCGATCGCCAAGGTCCGACCAGAACCGGGCCTCGAGGTCATCGATGTCGAGGAGCCGCAGGTCAGGCCAGGCACCGTCAAACTCCGCGTCGAACGCGCCTCCGTTTGTGGCACCGACCTTCACATCTACAACTGGGATCCGTGGAGCGCCGGGCGCATTAAGCCCCCGCGCGTTATCGGTCATGAGTTCTGCGGCACGATCATCGAAGTCGGTGAGGGCGTCACGGACCGCAAAGTCGGTGACTTCGTCGCCACAGAGTCGCACATCGTCGACGGCACGTGCCACCTGTGCAGGCTCGGCCTCGGCCACCTTTGCGAGAACACGCGCATCCTCGGCGTCGATGTCGACGGCGGCTTTGCGCCCTACGCCGTGATCCCCGCTGCCAACGCGCGACCGACGTCCGACGTCGTTCCGCGCACGGTCGCGAGCATGCAGGATGCCATCGGCAACGCAGTCCACACAGTCATGGACGGGCCGGTGGAGGGCCAGAAAATCCTCATAACAGGTCTCGGCCCGATCGGTCTTTTCGCGGTCGCGATCTGCAAGACGCTTGGGGCACAAAAGGTCTACGCCACGGAAGTCAGCGACTACCGCATCGCGATCGCTAAGAGGCTCGGCGTCGACCAAGTCGTGAACCCTGTGCACGACAGCGCCTTCGATTTCTTGAAGGATGCGGAACCCGAAGGCGTCGATGCGACGCTAGAGATGTCAGGCCACCCCGCCTCGCTAGACCTAGCCATCGATCGCACCAGACCTGGGGGCCGAATCTCGCTCCTCGGCCTGTACGCCGATCGGCTTCGACTCATGGATATGAACAAGGTCGTCTTCAAGGGGCTCCACCTCAACGGAATCATCGGGCGCAAAATCTGGGAGACGTGGGACCAGATGCAATGGCTCTTCACTGAGAAGCACCTCGACCTCACGCCGGTGGTCACGCACGAGATGCACTTTACAGAGATCGACTGCGCTATGAAGACCCTCAAGGAAGGGAAGGCGGGCAAGATCGTGCTCAGTTTCGAGGATTGATCGAAGCACTCCTGACACGACTCGTGACCAGCCCGAGGGCCCGGTACACTCCCAAGCGCCAATGAAGATCGCGGTACTTCCATTCAACGCCGGGCCGAACACTGAACCTTCGTTCGCCAGGCAGTCGAGCGGCTTCGTCGGCGAGGTCGTCCGCCAGTTCTCAGGTCACGAAGTTAGTCCGGTCAGTTACATGGGTCGCGCTGACGAGAACGGCATGCCCAGGTTCGCGCACATCAATCCGTCAGAGACCCTCAACGATCCGCAGATGATCGTCGACTTCTTCGAGCAGTCCGATACAGACAAGGTCGTCGACGGCCTCTTGACGGAAAGCGGCGCAGGCTCCGGCAGTATCAAAGTGCGTTGGACCGACCGCGACAGCGACGGACAAGTCGAAAAGGAATACAGTTACCTCCCTGGCGGGATGCTCAAGGCACTTCGTAGCCTCGTCGAGGACTTCGCGACGAACGTGGGAGTCGAAGTCCCTGCTGAACTTGCCACCGACCAGGGGCTCTTCGGAACCGAAGACGCCGCGGCGTTCCGCAACTTCCTCATCGGTTACGACGCGACGCAGTACGTCGACCGCGCACAGGGCATGGTCCTCTCTACCTTCGACCCGCAGCCGGCGATGGAGGCTCTCCTCGGCGCAGCACAGGCAGACCGCGATTGGGAAGCGCCGTACCTCACTCTCATTGAACTTGCGCGTCTCTGCACGGTCTACCGCCTCGGCAACGTGCCGAAGATCGAAAAGAACCTGCTCTCGCTCGCAGAACTCGAGCCGAAGGACGCGCGCGCATGGTTCACTCTTGGCAACCTCTATTCGGCTTCCGGGAGTCACGATAAGGCCGCAGAGGTGTTTGAGAAGGCGCACGCAGTCCAACCTGAAGAGCCCGCGATCCTCACTCGGCTTGGTCAAGAACAATTTGCGCTCGGAATGCCGGTCAACGCGGAGCGCACCTTCCGCAAGGCCGTCGACCTCGAAGGTGACGACAAGCCCAGCATGGACTACCTCGCAAACGTCCTCGCCCAAACCGGGCGTGCCCACGAGGTCCCCGACCTTTGGAGATCGCTCGTCGCGGAGAGCCCTCAGAACTCCCAGGCCCGCGCAAAACTCGCCGTGTCGCTCCTGCGCGCGGGGAAGAAGGACGACGCCAAGCAGACTTTCGAAAAGGCGATCACAGAGTTGAAAGACCCCGCGATTGCGAAGCGCTATTACGCGCCCGTGCTCGCGGAGGAAGAGGACTACGACCGCGCAATGGACCTCTATGAGGACGTCCTCGACGTTGCCCCAACGGACGTCGCCGTTATGACCGAGTACGCGCAGACGCTCAGCGCGGCTGGGCGCGAGTTCGAGGTTCCCAAAGTTCTCAGAGACATCCTGAACGCGAACCCCGACCAGAACACTCGGGCTATGACCAACGCGTGGCTCCTCGAGATCGAACAGCCGAAGCGCGTCGAGGTCGTCAAGACGGCTTCAGAGAAGGCGGAGGCAGGCGACCCCAAGTCGGCGCTCGACGAACTCAACCCGCTCCGAACCTGGCTCGCCGACTACTGGAAACTTTGGGCCGTCCTCGCTTCAGTCCACAACTCCGTCGACGAGTACGACAAGGCAGAGGAGGCCTCACGCAAGGCTCTCGAGATCTACCCGGCCTGTGAGCCGGTCTACGGCGAACTCTGCACCTCCCTGGCTGGCCAAGGAAGGGAGGAGGAGGCCTATAACCTCATGAAGGTGGCCCTCTCGAACATGCCCAATTCCCTCATGATCGCCATCAACTACGCCCTCGCCGCCAAGCGGGCAGGCGACACCGAGGAGGCTAGGAAGATGGCGGGCCAGATCCGGGAGTTCACCAAGGACGCCGAGAACCTCAGGCACATCCTGGCAGAGATCGAGGCCTAGCCCAAAACCGGGATTTCTACCTGGATTGGCCCCGGTTCCCCCTAGTTCGCAAAAAGCCTACAGATTCAACCTCGCGCCTGCCGACAATTTGACTGTGTGGGGCTGTTTGCCTTTTGTGGCATCAGCCTCGCGGAGACGCGCAGTCATGCCACATTTCGCCTATACCGCAATTGACGCAGGGGGACGGACCGTCAAGGCCGTCATCGAGGCCGACAACGAGGCCGTAGTCCTCAACAAACTCCGCGAACAGTCGATGCAGATCGTCGACGTCAAGCAGGCCAAGGTCAAGAAAGCGTCGATGGCCAAGGGCAAGATGAAGATGAAGAGCCTTGTCATCTTCTCGCGCCAGTTTGCGACCATGATCGACGCCGGCATCCCCATTCTGCGCTGTCTCGAGATCCTGGCGTCGCAGACCAAGGATCCCATCCTCAAGCCGACGTTGGAGATGGTGACCGTCGACGTGAAGAACGGTCTCACCCTCCATGACTCGATGGCAAAGCATCCGCAGGTCTTCAACAAACTCTACGTCAACATGATCCGTGCAGCAGAACTCGGCGGCATCCTTGACGTCATCCTCGACCGACTCTCGGGCTTCCTCGAGTACGAGGCCGACGTGCGGGCGAAGATCAAGAGCGCGATGATGTACCCGATTCTGGTCCTCGCGTTCTCCCAGGTCATCCTCTTCGTGCTGTTCGGCTTTGTCCTGCCACGGTTCAAGGAGATATTCAACGGTATGAACGCGGAGATGCCCGCCATTACCAAGGCGCTCTTCGCGATGGGTGACTTCACACAAAAGTACTGGTGGACGATCATCCTCTTCGTGGTCGGTGTCATCGTCGGTATCAAGATGTACAGCAAGACGCCGAAGGGCAGTTACCAGATCGACTATTTCAAACTCAAGTTTCCGGTCATTGGAGAACTCACGCTCAAGATGAGTATCGCTCGCTTCTGCCGCACCTTCGGTACGCTCCTCAACAGCGGCGTGCCAATGATGCGCGGCCTCGAGATCACCGGCGAGACGCTCGGCAACAAGGTCCTCAGCGAGGCGATCGACGACACGCGCGTCGGCATTCGCGAAGGCAACAAACTTACAGACCCCCTGACGGCGACCGGCCTCTTCCCGAGCATGGTCACGCACATGATCGACGTCGGTGAGGAGTCAGGACGCCTCTCCGAGATGCTCGTCAAGGTCGGCGACTTCTACGACATGGAGGTCGAGGCCACGGTCAAGGGGCTCACGTCCATGATCGAGCCGATGCTGATCATCTTCCTCGGCGTCATCGTCGGGTTCATCGCAATTTCGGTCATGACCCCGATCTTCAAACTGGTCAACAGCGTCCAGTAAAAGTCTAAAGGCTTCTCGCCCCGGTCAGCCGGGGCGGGGGCGGGCTAGGGAAGGCCCGCTGTGGGCGGCCTGAACAATGCCCTTCATGCTTGGACAACGGATTGAACTTACATGTCGGAAGGACTGACGAGAAACAAACAGGACGGTGAGGCGCTCGTCGCCAAGTACCTGGAGGATCCGCGCTCGGATCTGAAGGACTTGATCATCGTGCACTATGCACCGATGGTCGAGAGGATCGCTCGCAAGTTCCGTGGCATAGAGCACGTTGACGATCTCACGCAGGTTGGATACATCGGCCTGCTCAACGCCCTCAGCAAGTTCGATCCCGCCGCCGGAGTCCGGTTCAACACCTACGCGACGCACCTCGTCGCTGGCGAGATCAAGCACTTCCTTCGAGATAGGTCGCAGACCATCAGGCAGCCCGCGTGGCTCCAAGAACTCCGCCACAAAGTCCAGAAGGCCGCGACCAGCCTCCAGGCGCAGACCGGTCGGATGCCGGACGAGAGGGAGATCGCCGAACTCATAGGCGTCAGTGAGTCCGCCGTTCGCGAGGTCTATGCGACGCAGGAACTCCTCAAAGTCGGTTCGCTCGACGGCGCACCGATGGACGACGAGGACGCCGATACCGACATTGATCGACTGGACTCGGCGCACTTTTGCCCCGAGCAGATGTCCGTCGAGGATCGCGTCGTTCTCGAGATGGCGATGCAACAGTTGCGCGACCTCGAGCGCGAGATCCTCGTGATGTTCCACTTTGACGCGCTCAACCAGACCGAAATCGCGCACCGCCTAGGGATCTCGTGCAACTACGTCTCGCACATCCTCAGACAGTCGCTCGCGAAGTTGCGCAGGATCCTTACCGAGGAGGACGCCCTCGACCTCATGCTGCGCAAAGACGCGCCAAAGCCTGCGCAGGACGTCATCGATCCAGTGACTGGGATCTACAACGAAGACTATTTCCGCTCGCGGCTCACCGAAGAGGTCCACAGGATCGTTGGCTCCGACGGCGTCCTGTCCGTCATTCTCATCGAGTTCACAGGATTGAGGTCGCTTGCAGGGTTCTACGGGGATACAGGAATTACAGACTTCCTGACCGACGCAGCGGTGTTCCTCAAGGGCCTCGCACGGACGCTCGACATCGTCTGCCGCAACGGCTCGGCTGGCTTCGGGGTCATTCTTCCTTCCACGGGACCCACGGTCGTCGCGGTCAAACAGAGGTTTGAGGACTCGTGCAAGTCTTGGCTCGTGACACGGGTGGCCCCCAACGGACCGATTGTCGCAACGGTCGGCTACGCGACGGCGCCCGACGACGGCACGACGGTGTCCGATCTGCTCAAGACCGCCGATCCGCGCTTTCGCCGCGACGAAGCAGCCTAAGCCCCGGACCCCAACCCCCGAACCCAAGTCTCAATCCCGCGTTCGGTCACAATCACTCCATGGGCCTTGTGATCCCGGTGGCACACGACTTCACGTGCCCGTGGTGCTGGATTGGGCTCAACCAGATGAACCGGCTGCGCAGTCTCTACGGCGTCGAGTTTGAGTGGCTGGCATACGAACTCGCTCCTGCGGGCCTCGACATGCCTAGAGGGGCCCCCGAAGAGCGCGATCCTCGTCGACCTTACGTCCCCTCGCGCATCGCGCTTGCATACGCCGCCGAGGGGATCGAGCCGCCGACGTCCCGCCGCACCGGCCACACTGACACCCACGCTGCGCACGAGGCCGTCGAATACGCGAAGACCGAAGACCCGCATACCAGGCTCCCAGACCTACTTTACGACGCCTACTGGCTCCACGGACGAGACATCTCTGACATCGAAGTCCTCACAGAAGTCGGAAGAGAGGCTGGTGTCGACATTGCCGGTATGCGCAGAGCCATCGAAGAGCGACAGTTCGCCGACAAGATTGTGCCGTTCGACGAACCTGCTTACGACTCAGGCGTGTTTTATGTTCCGACCTTCTTCATCGGCGACGAGAAGTATCCCGAACAGACGTTCATCGTAGTCGAAAAGGCCGTTCGCGAGGCTCTCGGCCAGATAGCACCAGCACCCCTATATCAGGACCTCGAACTTCCTAAGGCGCCCGAGGGCCGTCCGTACGTTTATATAAACATGGTCTCGACGATAGACGGAAAGACCGTGACCGGAGCGCGCGACGAGCCCGTCCAGGATCTTGGATCGGAACTCGACCACGCCACAATGCGCGGCATCGAAGACATGTCCGACGCCGTGCTCGTTGGAGCAGGATCGCTGCGCGCGACCAGGCACATGTGGTACGGCGAGAACCTCATCCGGATCGTTGCGACCGCAAGCGGCGACCTGCCTCTCCAGAGCAGGTTCTTCACGGACGCGCCGGAAAGGGCCCTCGTCGCCGTCGCAGCGAAGAACGCGCACAAAGTCGGGCTGAACGCGATCGTATGCGGCGAAGACGAGATCGATTGGCACGTCCTACTCAAGAAACTCAGGAGCGAGCACGGCGTCCAGAGACTGCTCGTCGAAGGTGGCAGCGAGATAAACGCGTCACTGCTAGCACACGACGTTGTCGACGAACTCTTCCTCACGATCGCACCGAAGATCAAACTCGGCAGGCAGTTACCGACTTATGCCGGCGGGAACCCGCTGCCGCGCGAGGACATTAAGGGTTTCACACTTGTGTCGAACGTTGCGCGCGGAGACGAAGTCTTTTTGAGGTACCGCAGAAATCGCTAGACGAACTCTAAAGCCGCTCTCGCCTGCGACGTACCTTTGGCGAAACCCGGGAAAGACGATCCCGCTCTTTGCAGTCATCACCCTCGCGGTCATGCTCATCTCGGGGATCGTCGCCCTCATGGACTCGATTCCCCTCAGCGTCAAGACGGTCTACAGTTACGCGCAGTACGAACTCGGCGTAAGCCCGCGGGGCGACGAGAAGGTCCTCGATGACTTTCGCGAGACAGTTCGGGAGAGCGCGCCTGTACCGATCGACCGTGTGATCGTGTGCCGAGCCTCGTCCGCGATGGTGGACAGCATCGTCGGCAAGTGGCCGTTCGTCGTCTTCGGTTTTGAGCAGGGCGACATGCGGTACTACATCAATAAACTCAACGGCGGAAAAGTGATAGGTAGGTTCCCCGAAGTAGGCGCCCCAGAGGCCATGGTTAGCCGCCCAGTCGCCACCAACTTGAACCTCAAGGTGGGCAGCACGCTGCTCAGCCCTGACGACCCGGACTCCTATTCGCCGATGCCGGTCAAAGTTACTGGCATCGTCGATACCGACCAGTGGATTATGTTCGTGCCGATCGAATACCACAGGCTCTACCACTTCCCACCTGTCGATGGGCTCCTCGTCTTCGCGAAGAACCTCAAAGACCAGCACACTCTCGATTCGTGGGCGCTCAAGACGTTCAAGGGCGGACGCACGCGCCTCTACGCTTACCAAGAGGTGCAGAAGGAGACCGATCAGGCGTTCCGCACCCTCTTTGCGATCGTCAACGTCGTCATCGCCAGCCTCGTCGCAGTGCTCACGATCATCATGGGCATGCTGTTCAACATCTACCAGTCACAGCGCGTCCAGGAGTTCGGTCTGTTGCAGGCGCTCGGCTACCCCAGAGGCGCGATCCTGCGGCGCATCCTTGCCGAGACTGCCATCGTCCTGCTTGGAAGTTGGATCCTCGCAGTCTTCATTGCCGTCGGCCTGCTCGTTCTCATTAAGGTGCAGATGTTCGATCCGCGCGCCTACGCCATCAACGCTACTTCGGCGACCAACTTCCTCTACTCCGTGCCGGTGCCCATCATGATCTTCATCGTCGCGGCGTTCGACGTCGTCTTGCGGCTCAAGAAGTTCGATCCCGTGCGCGTGGTCGAAAGGAGGCTCGTTTGATCAGGCTCGACAGCACGTCGCTCGTCTACAGCGACCACGGCCGCACGGTCCACGCTTGCCGCGATGTGGACTTGGAGATCCAGCAGGGCGAGTTCGTCGGCATCCTCGGTCCCTCTGGCTCAGGAAAGTCCTCACTGCTTTATCTCATGTGCGGCCTCAAGGTCCCGACGAGTGGCAGGGTCTCTTACCGCGGCAGCGACCTGCAGTCCATGTCGATCAAACAGCGGGACAGGCTGCGCCTCAAGGAGTTCGGGTTCGTCTTCCAGTACCCGTACCTCATTGGCTATCTGAATGCCCTCGAGAACGTCCTCGTTGCTCAACCCGACCCGGCCCTTCGGCCCGAAGCGGTCAGTCTTCTAGAGCGGCTCGACCTTGCCGATAAACTCGACCGCTACCCGCACGAACTCAGCGGAGGCGAAAAGCAGCGCGTCTGCGTGGCCCGGGCGCTCCTCGGGGGGAGCCACGTGATCTTCGCTGACGAGCCCACAGCCGCACTCGACCACACGGCCGGCGTCCACGTCATGTCCCTTCTCAGGGAACACCGCGGCGAGGGCGCGCTCGTCGTCGTCACCCACGACCCCTCTATGCTCGAGCAGGCCGATCGCGTCATCACGATCAACGACGGTACGATCCAGTGACTCGTGCGCTCTCGACCTTCAGCACGTGACCTACCAGTTACTTCTGCACCTCCTGACCCACCTTCCTTGACTTCGGCCGCACTCCAAAGGAATAATCATGCTCCCCGTGCGCGGTTAGCTCAGCGGTAGAGCACTACAATGACACTGTAGGGGTCACAGGTTCAAATCCTGTACCGCGCACCACTCTGATACATGGCGAAACCCCGGCAAAAACCAGGGCCGCATACTTGCCCAAAGTATCAAGATTGTTATATAATTCTTGGCATAGCCGCGGGAGGGTGGCGGCAAACCTCACTCCTAACAGGTCTATCCGACATGAAGATACTGATAAAGTCCGGTCTCCTCGTGGCTGCCTCCACGGCCCTCATTGCTCTTTCAGGCTGCGGCGGTACCACTCCCAAATCGTTTGCATCTGCGTCCCTGGCCCCAAGCGGACAGGGTGAGGCGCGGATCATCGTTCCAGAGTCCTCCCGTCCGCAGCCCCCTGGGTTCGCGCACACCAACCACATCATCTCCTACCGTGGCCCAGCGCCCGTCCCGTCGACGCCCAAGGGCCTGACAGTCGCCCAAGTTCGCTCGGCGTATAACGTCGGTGTCTTCTCCGGCACTGGTGCAATCGCCATCGTCGACGCCTATCACTACCCGACCGCGCTCAACGACTTTAACGTCTTCTCGACCACTTTTGGTCTGCCGACCGAGACCTCGACGAACGCGACCGCCTCGTCGAACCAGCACTTCCAGGTCGTCTATGCTTCCGGCAAGAAGCCGCGGACGGACGGAGGCTGGGCGCTTGAGGCCGCGCTCGACATCGAGTGGGCGCACGCCATGGCGCCGAATGCCAAGATCTACTTGGTCGAAGCCGCCAGTAACAGTTTCTCCGATCTCATCGCTGCGGAGAACGTCGCAAAGTCGCTGGCCGGCGTCCGCGAGGTCTCCAACAGTTGGGGCGGAAGTGAGTCCTCGTCCGTATACTCGACCTACGACAGCGTCTTTGTGCAGTCGGGCGTCTCGTTCTTCGCTTCGGGCGGAGACTCTGGCGGAGTCAAGAGTTGGCCGGCGCTCTCCAAGAACGTCGTCGGTATCGGTGGCACCACGCTCAATATGCAGGGCAACATCCGCCTCAGCGAGACGACTTGGGGCAGCACCGGCTGTGGCATCAGTGCCTATGAGCCGCGACCGGCGTTCCAGGATGCCGTCTCGTCGATCGTCGGGACGCACCGCGGTATCGATGACGTCTCTGCCGTTGCCGATCCCAACACGGGTGCATCCGTCTACGACACCACAAAGTACCTGGGCATCACCGGGTGGTGGGTGGTCGGCGGTACGAGCCTGTCCTGCCCGCTGATCGCGGGCATGGCCAACGCGGCCGGCGGTTCACGGTCAAGTTCGAACGCGCAGAACACGGCAATCTACGCCGGACTCGGCGGTCCGAACTTCAATGACATCACAGTCGGCTCGGCCGGGTCGTTCCCGGCAATGCTTGGATACGACCTCCCGACAGGCGTAGGAACGCCCAACGGGTTGGGCGGCTTCTAACTGCCCGGTCTCTTTTAATTGCGGCCAGCGCTCGGTGGGCGTACTCGCGTGATCTTCCGCCGATGCTCCATAGAACCTCGCTCACAAAACCAGGCATACTGGTCGAGTTCGGAGAAAACGATGGCTCGCAACAAACAGACACGACGGCAGTTCTTAGCGACGACGACAGCGGCGGCTGTGGGAGTCGGGCTCGGGTTGCCCGCCTCCGTCCTCGGGAGGGGAAAAAAGCAGTCAAGCCCCAGCGACAAGGTCGTCTTCGGCCTCATCGGCTGCGGAGGCATGGGTGCGGCCAACATGCGCAACTTCATGAAGCACGACGAGGTCGTTGTTGCCGCGCTGTGCGACGTCGACACCGCGAGGATGACCAACGACATCAAGAACGTCACGGACAAGTACGGCAAGAGGCCCGACATCTATCACGACTACCGAAAGATGATCGAGCGAAAGGACATCGACGCGATCATCGTTGGTTCACCGGACCACTGGCACGCGCTCAACTTCATCCACTGTTGCGAGGCGGGCAAGGACGTCTACCAGGAAAAGCCGATCAGCCACAATATCACGGAGGCGAAGGCGATGATGGCTGCGCAAAAGCGCTACGGCGTCGTCTCGCAGGTCGGCACGTGGCAGCGGAGCACGCGCGAGTTCACCGACGCCCTCGACTACGTCCGCAAGGGAAAACTCGGCAAGATCGGAAAGTGCCGCGCATGGATCGCCGACACCACGAGGCTCGGTAACCAGAAGCCAACTACGCCGCCAGAGAGCCTCGATTACGACTTCTGGGTCGGCCCCGCCGAAATGCGCCCGTACCAGCAGAACAAGCTCCACTTCAACTGGCGATGGATACTCAATACGGGCGGCGGACTCACGACCGACTGGGGCGTCCACATGATCGACATCGCCCTGCTCGGGATGTGCGACGGCCTCGACCTGCCGATGCCGTACGAAGTCTCGGCGCACGGAGGCCTCTGGGCGTTCCCCGATGACGAGCGAGACGCCCCCGACACGATCGAGGCGCTCTACAAGTTCCCCGACTGGGTCTTGGAGTGGTCCGTCCTTCGCGACCACCCGGGCAAGCCCGGCCATGGAACGGAGTTCATCTCAGAAGACGGCAAGACGCTCCGCGTCTGGCGCGGCGGCTGGATCATCCTCGACCCCGACGGCAAGGAGATCCCGAAGGAGCAGGCCGAACCCACCAATGACCACTGGTCCAACTTCCTGGAGTGCCTCAAGTCGAGGGAGAAACCGCGATCGGACCTCCACTCGGTCGGGCAGACCACCATCACTTGCCACCTCTCGAACGCAGCGCTCTTCAGCGGCGAGACCGTGCGGTGGGACAAGAACACGATGGAGGTCGTGGGCAACGCTGGAAAGGACACATCCGCCTATAACCGCGAATATCGCGCACCGTGGGTGCTCCCGAAGGTCTAACCCGTTTGTAGGTCGGCGGGCGGTCTCCGCCGTCCGCCGGCCGGAGCAGTTTGGCTCTGCGCGGGCTTGGCCCCAGCGGGCTTTGAACTCTTCACGTTGACCGTCGCCGGCTTCGACGCGGCCGGCTTCGCCTCTTGGGCCACCGGTTCCGGCGCGGGCTTCGGCTTCTTTGGCGCGGCCGCCTTCTTCGCCTTTGCCGGCGCGGGTTTCGCTTTCTTAGCGGCGGGAGCGGGCTTTGCCTTCGCCTTGGTCGCCGGCGACTTTTTGGCAGCCGTCTTCTTGGCACTCTTAGCCTTAGGCTTGGCCTGAGCCTTCTCTTTGGTAGGTTCCTTCGCCTTCGGGGGTTCGCTCTTATTCATCTCCTCTTCGTACTTCTTCTCCGCGTCCTTCGCGACCTGCTCTGCTTCGTCGGCCGCCTTGTCGATCATCTCGCCGACCTTCTTCAGGCCCTTGCCCACGACCTTGGCCACGGGCTTGGCCGCCCTGATCACGAACGGTGCGGCGATGGCCGCCAAAAGCAGCCAGCCCGATCCGGATGGTGGAACCCTTCGCATGTCTTTTCCTCGCAGTTCCTACCGCGCGCGGGTCGTGCCCGTTGCGCGCAGGTGGGTCTCATTCTGGCACGATAGGATCCGGGTCGGACTCTTTCGGTGCTGGTCTTTTCACTAGGTCTATGACCACGGAGAGCCCGAGCATCACGCCCGCGACAGTGATGCATACGTCCGCCACATTGAACACGGGGAAGTTGATCGCGCTGATCCAGAACATGTCGGTCACGTGGTTGAACACGACACGGTCGATCAGGTTGCCGATCGCACCGGCGCACAGCAGCGCCATCGTCACGTGCGTCGCCTTGCTCTCGTCCTTGTGCCTCATGCTGTACCATGCCGCGCCGATTCCGATGATCGCGGCGATCGGTGCGAGAAGAACGCCAGACCCCTGCAACATGCCGAACGCGATCCCCTCGTTAAAGACGAGTTTGATCTCGAACACCCTTGGCCACAGAACAAAGATCGTGCGCCCCTCGGCGCCGTTCGCCGCGAAGCGCACCCACGCCTTGACGAACTGGTCGATGAACAGCATCGACGCCGCAACGAGGAAGAACAGCCGCCTCGTCATGAGATTCCCAGCGCCCTTCGGTCGCGCTCGCTCAATGGCAGTTCCTCGCCGCCCCACTCGACGATCGCCACGTCGGGCCGCCGAACCCTGCTGCGCTCGCACTTCATATATCCGCTCTGAACAAAACTCGCGTTCCTTTCGCCCACGGAATATTGGACGGACGCAACGCGGAAGAACGTCGCCAGATCGTGCCGGAATGCGTCCAGGCTGTCAACGTCCTCCTTCGCGCAGGTCAGCGTGACGTCGATGTCCTGCGTGTCCTTGATCCCCGCCGCGTTCTTCCACTCCTCGAGTCTTGCCGAGACGAACTCACGAACATCGAGCATCCTCGAAACCGACTTTCCGAGCCCGCTTTCGCGCAACTGTGCCTCTCTTGTCTTGTCGGCACGCTCAAGGGTCTCCATGTGGACCGACGCCATTCGTTCGATGCACGGGATTCGATCGTACACCTCCTCCGCAGTGTGAGGCAGGATCGGTGCGACAAGTTTCGTCAGCCGAACAAGCACCTCGTGGCACGCCCGCTGCCCCGACCTCCGTGAAGGCCAGTCCTTTCCGTCGCAGTACATCCTGTCCTTGATCGCGTCCAGATAGAACGACGAAAGTTCTCGGTCGCAGAACTCGTGTACCCGCCGGAACACTCTCGTGAAGTCGTACACCGAATACGCGTCGAGGCAGTCGGCGACGAGCAGTTCTGCGCTCTCGCCGACCCACGTGTCGATCTTTTCCTCCTCGCCGTCGTACCCATCATAGTCATAGAGGTTTGCGAGCAGGAACCGTAGCGTGTTGCGTATGCGCCTATAGTGTTCGCCCGCTACCTGCAAGAGCGCGTCGCTGCACGGCACATCGTCGCTCGTGTCCACACTGGACGCCCACAGCCGGAGAATGTCCGCGCCGTGCTTCTCGCACACCTGGATCGGGTCGACCACGTTCCCGAGCCGCTTCGACATCTTCATCCCCTTCTCGTCCGTCACAAACCCGTGCGTCAGCACCTCATGGTATGGCTCCGTCCCCCGGCACGCCGTGCAGATGATCATCGAGACGTTGAACCATCCGCGGTGCTGGTCCGATCCTTCTAGGTATAGGTCGCAAGGGATGTTGTCCTTCCACCTCGGCTCGACGTTTCCCTCCAGGACGCACGCCCAGGTCGAGCCGCTGTCGAACCACACGTCGAACACGTCGGTCTCTTTCCGGAACTCCGTCTCCCCCGTCCCCGGATGCTTGTATCCTGCGGGCAGGATGTCATCTGGCGCGACCGAGTACCACGCGTCCGAGCCCCTCTGCTCGATCAGTTTCGCGACGGCCTCAATCGCGGCCGGATCCAAGACGGGCTCGCCGCTCTCGGCACCGTAGAAGACCGGGATTCCAACCCCCCACGGCCTCTGCCGAGAGATGCACCAGTCGGGCCGACCCTCGATCATCCCGCGAAACCGCTTGTAACCGCTGTCCGGATACCACTTGACGCCGTCGACCTCTTCTAGCATCTTCTGCCGCAGTGTCTTCGACTTGTCCAGGTGGAAAGGCTGGTCGATCCCGACGAACCACTGCTCCGTCGCACGGAAGATCACGGGCTTCTCATCGCGCTCGGCGTGCGGATACGAGTGCTGATAGTCCTCCACGTGCAGCAGGTTGCCCACCTCACGCAGTCTGTCGACCACCACCTTGTCGCAGTCCTTGTAGGAGACGCCTGCGAACTCGCCCGCCTCCTCAGTCAGGATTCCCTTCTCATCTACGGGACAAAGCACAGGCAGGCCGTACTTTGCGCCCGTGTAGAAGTCGTCGCGTCCGTGCCCGGGCGCAGTGTGTACGACCCCCGTGCCGTCCTCAGTCGTCACGTAGTCCGCGAGCACGGCCACAGAGTCGCGGTCGAAGATTGGATGTTTGAAGACCACGCCTTCGATCTCGTTGCCCTTCACGGTTCCAACCACTTCGTATTCGCCGCCGACCTTCGCCATCACTGCATCCACCAGTTCGTGCACCAAGACGTAGTGCGCCCCCTCAACGCGCACGACGTCATAGTCGAAGTCCGGATGGAAGGCCACCGCCAGGTTGGCAGGGATCGTCCACGGCGTCGTCGTCCAGATCAGACAGTAGACGTCGGAGTACGCGTCAAACACCCCGTTCGGGTCGCTCCTGAGCGGAAACCGCACGGTAATCGCCTTCGACGTGTGGTCTTTGTAGATGATTTCTGTGTCAGCCAGTGCCGTCTGCGCCGTAGGGCTCCACAGTACGGGCCGTAGCCCGCGATAGACGTAGCCGTTCTCGACGAGCCGCTTAAAGATGCGCACGATCTCCGCCTCGAACCGGAAGTCCATCGACGTGTACGGCCGGTCCCACATCCCCAACACGCCCAGCCGCTCGAACTGCTTCGTCTGGATCTCGAGATAGTGCTCGGCGTGCTCCCGGCAGGCTTTTCTCAGTTCGACGACGTCCGGCTCCTTCTTCTGCTCATGGAACTTCTTCAGGACCGCCTGCTCGATCGGCAGCCCGTGGTTGTCGTAGCCCGGCACATAGGGCGCCCGCTTGCCCATCACCGTCTGGCTCTTGACAACGAAGTCCTTGAGAATCTTATTGAGAGCCGTGCCAATGTGGATCGGTCCGTTCGTGTACGGTGGGCCGTCGTGCAGCACGAAGGACTCCTTGGCGTCCTTCCGGGCCCCCTGGATAGCCTCATAGAGCCCTGTTTCCTCCCACTTGGCCTGAATCTTCGGCTCCAGTTGCGGCAGGTTCGCGCGCATCGGGATCGTGAAGTCCTTGTCGGGAAGGTTCAAGGTGTCCTTGAGGCTCATTTCGAACCTGAAAGTCTACCTTTGGACAAGCGGGCCGCTAAGGACGCAAACCTTGGACAGAAGTAGGAAAGAACTACCCAAAGAGTAGCGGACAACTGGTATCTTCGCGCCGTGAGCAGCGACACCGTCGTCGTCCTCAAAAGAGGAAAGGACAAGAAGGTCCGAAACTTCTACCCTTGGATTCAGCGCGGCGAGGTGGCCGAAGTCAATGGCGATCCGGAAGACGGCTCGCTTGTCAGGCTCGTTTCCAGTGAAGGAGAGTTCCTCGCAATCGCCTCCTGGAACACGCAAAGCCGCTTCCAGGCGCGCGTAATCAGCCTCGAGGACGAGCCAATCGACCAGGCACTGTTCGAACGTCGGTTCGCGGCTGCGATCTGCTCAAGAAAGAACCTGGTTGCGGGGACCAACGCGCGCAGGATCGTCTTCTCCGAGGCAGACCTCGCCCCTGGCCTGATCGCCGACGACTACGACGGCCACATCGTCCTCCAAGTCCGTTCACTGACCATGGAAAACCTCAAGGACGTCTGGCTCCCGGCCCTCATCAAAGTCGCGAAGCCCAAGAGCGTCTACGAGCGCAGTGAGATGCAGGGAAGGCAGGAAGAGGGTCTCCCGTCCTTCGCGGGCCAACTCTACGGCGAGACCCCGGAAGAGACCACCATCGAAGAGTCAGGCATCAGGTTTATCGTGCCGCTCAAGTCT
>DATLWQ010000401.1:0-7543 GCA_035576225.1 Fimbriimonadaceae bacterium
GGCGAGGGGCCAAGCCTATGGCTCGGCCCCTCCTGCTTCTTCTGACAGCGTCCGATGTAGGCTGCAGACGGGCATGTCTTGAGGAGGCCGCGCGTCTGTACAAAAACGCCTCCAACGGCACGTTTTCGGGCTCAAGTCAGGCTGCGGCGAAGTCTCGATGTAGGAAAGTTGGCGTCGATTTGAACCTGTGAGGGTTCCTAAGGGCCCGCGACTTGAAAATTAGGGTGATCCCTGGGCAATTGACCAGGTATACATTGGCCTATGCTGTTCTATGTTCCAGTAGAAGGCGTGCACAAAATTGGGCCGCTTGATATTTTCTTCGAAGCGATGTCCAGGTTTGAGTCAAGGAACGACGTATTTTTCGACAGTTCACTCGGCCAGGATCGCACAATGTGGCTAAACCGGGGTCGCCTCGGTTTCGACTATCGGACGAGTGAGGATACGAACATCCGTGTCACGTACCAATACTCGAACATCCAGACCAAGGATAAAGGGACGCCCCCGGTGGCGGCAGCCCCAGCTCCGCAGGTCGGCGTCTTCTTCTTTCCTACGGCCAACTACCAAGCTAGGACGCGCCAAGACGTTCCCGAGGCTTACCTCGAGCACAAGTCTGGCGACAGCACCTTCCGGTTTGGCCGGCAGATGGTGAACCGTGACTGGCTGGTCGGCTCCAACAACTGGGGCGAGGTAGGACGTGCCTGGGACGGTGTTTCTCTGAAGCAAGGCAAATGGGATATGTTCGCCGGTCGCCTCGACCTCGATAATCCCAACATCATCAACAACATTGGTGGTGCGTACCTGTACTTCGGTGGTTACGACTGGGGTTATGGTGGAAAGACTTCGGTCTACTACAAGCACGACCAGTTCACCGGTGCAAGCGAGTACACCGCCGGTCATACGTATCACAAGATGTATGGCAAGGCGTTTGTTGGCGTCAACGGTGCATTCCAATGGGGTCGCCGATTTGGCGTCGACCATGAGGCTTGGGCCGCGGACGGCCACGTAGGCTTCATGTTCAGCGACCGCCTGCACGGCATGGTCGGCTACACGGTCGCATCTGGTGGCAGTGGCAGTACAGATCGCAACTTCGACTGGCTCTACCCGTCCGACCACGGAATGCTGGGCGACATGGATCTCGTCGGGCTGAGCAACGTCAGCGCGATGAGTGCGGGGCTTGGGTTCCAAGTCAACGACCGGATCGGAGTCAGCGCCATGTACTACAACTTCAAGTTGTTCGACAAGAAGAGCCCATGGTTCTCGGGTACCAATAACAGTATGTTCTTTGGTGGCCCGATCGCTGGCGACGGGTCGGGCGCGAGCGGCGACAACATTGGTTCGGAGATCGACTTCAACCTTCACGTGATGTTGCCGAACAACCTCCGGTTGACGGGTGGCTACTCGTTCTTCGATCCAGGCAGCTTCGTCAACAATACGATGGGAGGCAACAGCAACCAGAACTGGTTCTATGCCTCGCTCGGTTGGCGATACTGATCTGATCGTTTAGTGCATCGAGTGGGCCCGGACTGATGGAGCAGTCCGGGCCCTCCTCTTTAAGTGGCAGACGGCTGGAACCTAGCGCCAGAATGAGTGGTATAGGATTCGGCGATGCTCGCACAACTGTTCGCTCTAGCACTTTCGTCTACACAGACTCCGACCGTCGACGGGATCCTCGCACACGTGCGCAAGGCTGTCGGGTCAGACGCGATATCGGGCGGTTACCGTGCGACCGGAACCTACATGGCCGGAGGCACAAATGGCGAACTCGCGCTGACGTTCACAGGTAACGGAAGGTATCTCTTTGTTCAGACGGGTCGTTTGGGGCAGACGCGATGCTGGGACGGCAGCAAGGCTTGGGAGACCGATTCGACCGGGGCGCCGATAGGTCTGCATCTTTCAGAGTTGCAGTACCAGAACGCCATCACCTGGACGATAGATGGCAGGTGGCTCGCCGAAGACGGACCAATGAACGTCACGATGGGAGATGTCGAACCGGGTGGGGACTCCTATACGCTCAATCTCAAGCAGAAGGAAGGCAGCCTCGTGCAGACCGTGGTCGTCGACAGCAAGACTTGGATGCCGCGGAGCACGAAGTTCTCGGAAGGAGACATCGACTTCGTAATGAACTTTTCAGACTGGAAGGACTTTGGCGGCACGAAGTTTCCGACCCAGATCGACACTCTAGAGGGCGAACTGAAAGGGTGGTTCAAGGTTGATTCCGTCTCGCGTGTGGACGACGTGCCAGACACCATATTCGCCCGCCCTGACTGGAACCTATCTTCGGACACAACCTATGACGACTCGAAGAGCGGTGTCATCGAGTCTAAGAGGGCGATGACGGGCCACTTGCTCGTCCACCCGACCATCGAAGGGAAGGACGTCGGATGGTTCATCTTGGACAGCGGGGCAGGTGGCATGGCGGTCGATCCTGAAGTCGCGAAGAGTCTAGGCGCAAATCTCTTTGGCGAACTCAACCTTGGTGGTATCGGAGGTGTCGTCCGGTCCGGCTACTTCGAACTTCACGACTTTTCGCTCGGGCCTGTTACAGTCAAGTCGCTCAACTTCATCTCGGTCGACCTCAAGCAGTTTTCGAAGTTCTTCGGGGTCGACCTCGCCGGAATTGTCGGCTATGACTTCTTCCGGCGAGCCGTCATGGAGATCGACGTTGCAAGTGGTCGCATCGCTGTGTTCGATCCCAAGACATACAGCAATGAATCTGCAGAGTGGGCGCCGCTCTTGCTGGACGGTCGTCACCCGACGGCGGTCGCGGAGTTCGAGGGCGATGCGAGCGGTAGGTTCCGGATCGACACGGGCGCGACAGGCACGGTCACTTTCAACACGCCGACGGTCAAGCGGCAGAACTTCCTCGCAGACCGTGAGACGAGCGATAACGGACTCGCGGGAGTTGGCGGCGCCGTGAGCGTCAAGATGGGCAAGTTGAAGTATTTCGATCTCGGTGGAAACAAGTTCGAGAATCTGACAGTGAATTTCGGAGTCGGGGACAAGGGAATCTTTGCCGAGGACTTCTTGGCGGGCAACATCGGCCAGGATCTTTTGAAGCCGTTTCGGCTTGTCTTCGATTACGATCACGAGCGTTTGGCGTTCGTCAAACTCCCGAAGGGCGACGCAGGCGGTTAAGCACTTATTCCGTCTAAGTTGTTTTCTTCTTTCGGTTTTCAAGTTCTCGTGCTAAGACGCGAAGGAATGCGCGTTCGACGGCGCGCACGGTGCGCGCAGCGCACTTCGTCGCCTGCGGTGCATCGATTCCACCGACAAGTTCTTCGACGAGTCCTGTTGTGACGAACTCTCGCTCATGCACTTGGTCGGTCTCGTTGGGCGCATATCGCCCGGTAGTCGGATACTTGAAAAGTAGGTAGCGACGGAACCAGACGGGTGCCCTAGAACTGGACAAAGCGCGGTCGACCGACTCGATCGCGGCCAGGATCACGTAGTTAGGTCTTGTCCGCGCCCGCTCCTCGTATTTGTCGCGCGATGCGTCGTAGGTCTGTTCGCTGCCGTGTGCGAACCTACAGGTAGGTTGTGGCGCGGCGGGATCGCAAAGTGCCTCTGCTGGAGACGGGTGGGCAGTTCCGCCCCACGCTGAGTGGTGTATGGCGCTTGCCCAGAGATTGAGTGCTCGCTCTGTCGGTGCTATAAGTCGATTCGTCATCAGATTGTCGACCCGGAAGGGCCCCTTGGTCGTCGGTATAATCCGGCCTGTTTCCGTGGGGGCTTAGCTCAGTGGCGAGAGCACCTGCTTTGCAAGCAGGGGGTCACGGGTTCGAATCCCGTAGCCTCCACCACCTTCCTCCAATCCAGGGCTGGCGGGCGTTGTACCAGGCCCGCCAGAGCGATGAGCGCTGCGATCAGTGACTTGAAGTCGCTGTAGGTCTGAGCATGGCTCCTTTTGTTTCGATCCATTAGTTCGTCTTCTCCTTTCTGCCGATGGGTTGCCTGCAAATATTGCCACAAGTTTGCATGTTTGTCAATCTTTGCTTATTTGCCTAGGCCAGGTGGCGTGGTCTGATGCCGTGCTCCAGATACCAGGTGCGCCTCAGGCCGTCGATGATCCGAACGACGGCGACGAGCCTGGCGATCACAGACCAGCCTTCGCCGTCCGGCGGGGAGGCCTGGTCCGTATTCACAGGCTTGAGGACGGACCGGCCGACGCCAGAGTCGTACTCGAGGACCTTGACCGTGCATCCGTGGTCGCCATCGCGCTCCGCCAGGACGATGAGACCGTAAGGAGGACTGCTGTCGACGTGCCATACGGTCAAATCTCCGGGCAAGAGGGCCGGGTAACAGGAGTGCCCGACGACGCGCGCGGCGAACCTGTCCGAGTGGACGTAGGATGATTCAATGGCTACGGAGCCGGTTGCACTGAGGGGATCCCCCCACTCGGGGCCACAAGGCACGACGCCTGCAAAGGGAAGGCTGCCGTCCAGCCTGTGCTCCCGGACAATGAGAGGTTCGTGCGACACGACCGACCCTCTGAGGGCCCTCAACATGCGGTCGAAGACCTGCGGATCTCGGGGAACGATCCCTTCAGAAAGCCACTGCTGGACCGACTGCCTGCTTGCCCCAACCTCCTTGGCCAGCCACGACATCGAACGGTCGTTGCGCTCCAGGAGGTCGAGGATCTGCTCCACTTTCGCTTGATTTGACATGATGCAAAGACACTTTACCACAGTTTTTGTCGTTTCTTTTCCAAAACGTCAATTTCTGTGATATGATAGCCCAGAGATGACTCTCAGGCAAAAAAGGGAGATCTTTCAGGACTACCAGGCGATCCAGGCTGCCCGCGCACGGCTACGAACCGTCGACGGGCTCGCTCGAGATCACGGTATTTCGCGCCAAAGGGTGTATCAGATCGTTCGCGAGATCGGGTGCATCTTCGGCAACGAGACCGAAGGAAAAGCAAATGAAGACAGGGAGACGAAACAAGAAGGGATCGAAGAAGTACAGAGCAGGCAAACTCCAACGCAGGCTGGCGAAGATCGTAGAGCGACACCGAAGCGCCTTTGAGCGCGAATGTCTCTTACAGTGGACGTTCTTGACAAGGGAGGCCGCAGAGCGGCGCGGAAAGCACAGACGCCGACCCGTTCTGTGCAAGTGGTGCGGACTTTGGCACCTCGTGCGGACAGGGGGTGCGCGATGATCCCAGAGTCACTGGTGGGGACTTCGCTCAAGTGCGCGCGACGCGTTGCGCGCGAGTCGGCGGACAGGATCTATGAGACTACCGGGTGCCACGTCGTCTCGGTGGTGGCGGAGTTCGCTGAGAACGGCCGCGCGTGCACGAGCATGATCGTCGATCCGGGACTGGAGAGGGACCCGGGAACCGAAGTTGCTCTGCTGAATTGCGCGCTCGCACGGATACTCTCGCTGCTCGTGCTGCACCTCGGACGGGAGGAAGCGATGTCGGCGGCGGTCGCATCGGTCTCACAAGGTGAGAGGCTGGCGCGGATCGCGCGCGGCCTCAGCAATGAGTCCGCTGGCTAGGGCGCTGCTGCGCGTTTGGTGGCATCCGGAATTGGCGCTCGCCCACGCCCGCGTCGGCCTAAGCGAAGCGCGTGCGACCGGCTGCCCCCTTCGCGTCGCGGAATGGTCGCGCGCAGTGCGATGGCTGCAGTGGATCGCGGGCCACCATGCGTGTGACTGGCGGTTGCCGTCGATTCGTTTTGTGGTGGAGGAGTGGATGTAAGGTCTGTTAGAAGGTCGAGATAGGGCGGAATCAGTCCAAAGGTGATCGCCACTGCAGAGTTCAGGCAGATATCATTAGTATCGTTGGAAGGGCCAAGGACGAAACGGAACGACCATGACCGAAGATACGAATCTCCTTCATGTGCGAATCGACACTAGTGGTGATCTCGTCGTCAGTCGGAATGACGGAGCGGTCGTCATGCGTGTGGACAAGACCGACGGGCCAGAGAGTATTTCCGCTGCACGAAGGTGGGGAGCTACGATCGACGACCTCTATCTTACGATTGAAGAAGGAGGCGAGACCACTACGTTTTCTGAATTTCGGACGGAGAAGGAATTCGTCACGCTTCTCGCCTGGATCGGGGACTGGAAACCATCGATATACCAAGAGTGGGAGAGCAGGCTCTTCCCAGCCCAGTTGGGAACCGATCTCGATGTTGTCTTGTGGGAGCGGGAGAACGGGAAAGGATCGACCGAGTTCCACGCCACCTGAGTGACGGTGAGTGAACGGAGACTTCGTCTCCTTTTCAGGCACCTGTAACAGAACACTCGACTACGACGGGAACACTGTTCCATTCGGCCGTGTCAACAGGAAGAACTATCCGCACGGGATGTACGAGACCTACGACTTCGACACGCTCTCGCGCCCGACGGCGATCAAGACGTACAACTCCTCGGACGTCCTGCAGGACACGAAGTCGTACGCTTGGGACGCAGCGAACCGGATCACCTCGGCGACCGAGGGGGGCGTGCAGACGACGTACGGGTACGACGCGATCGACCAGCTCACCTCGGAGACCAAGACGTCGCTGCCCTACTCGGCGACGTACACGTATGACGCGAACGGGAACCGCCTCACGAAGACCGTCAACGGCGTGACAGAGACGTACGCCTACGACAAGGCGGACAAACTGCTCTCGGTCACCGGCGGGGCGAACCCCCGGACGTTCACCTACGACGCTGCCGGCCGGACGACGGCGATCACCGACGGCGCTGGGACGACGGGCTTCGCATACGACTACGAGGGGCGCGTGACCTCGATCACTTATCCGTCGCAGACGAGCGACGCGTTCGGCTACAACGGTCTCGACGCGCGCGTGTCCTCTTCGGGCGTGAACGGTTCGAAGACGTTCCGGCGGGCGGGCGTCGGTGCGACTTCATCGGTTCTGTCCGATGGGACTCGGGACAACACGCCGGGGGTGTCGTCGCGCCAAGGCGGTGCATCGACCTTCCAACACTCGGGCCTCAAGAACGCGAACGAGCAGACGGACGGCTCACAGACGGTGACGGCGTCTCGGGTCTACGACGCGTTCGGGAACGTAGTCTCGTCGTCAGGGACATGGCAGGGGATGTACGGCTACGGCGGGGACTTCGGCTACCAGGAGGACGGCAACGGCCTGCACCTCCTCGGCCACCGCTACTACGACTCCTCGACCGGCCGGTTCCTGACGAGCGACCCCATCGGGGCGGGGAGGAACTGGTATGGATACACGGAGAACAATCCGGTATCCCATGCAGATCCGGCTGGCGAATTTCTGCTTGTGCTCGCTGGCACGGCCTTGACAACTGCTGAGAGCATTTTCTTAGGACTACTCGTAGCTTATGCCGCTTATCTTACGTATGAAGTGTGCGAGTCGATAGTCAAGGCTATCGATGAGATAGGCAGGAATCAACCGAATAAATCACCTAAGAGAGGAGTTGGCCCAACGATTGTGCCCGCAGAACCAACGGAGGAGCAAGGCGGTGACTATATCTACCGTCTGACTGGACGCGGTGGCGAGAATGGCAAATGGTGGAGCCGCGCAAATCCACTGGTGACTCCCGACTACCGAAGGAGAGCCGGAAT
>DATLWQ010000402.1:0-1582 GCA_035576225.1 Fimbriimonadaceae bacterium
CACCGACTGGCGCGTCGACCCCAGCACCGGATACACCCACCTCGGCGTGTCCTGGTACTACTGGGTCGACGACCTGTTCTGCCACGCGTGGCTGTTCCGGCCCGACTACGACTTCTCGATCGTCTAAGGACGCTCTAGAAGCCGGTTCAATCAAGACCGGGCCGCGGCAATTAGCCGCGGCCCGCCTTGCTTAACTCGCTCAAAGTTGCGCTAGAATAGTGTTGCTATGAAGAAGACTCTCGCCATTATCTTGATCCTTGCACTCGTAACACCGCTGATGATAGGCTGTGGCAAGAAGGAAGAAGACACCGGCCCAGTGACGATCCGCGGTAAGGCACCGTCGATCAACAGCGGCGATCAAGCCACCGCTCGTGGTAACCAGGCCAAAGACGCCCAGTAGCTTGGAGGGCAGAGCCGATCGACCATGCAATAATGGGGTCAGGCTCGTAGGAGCCTGACTCCACTGAACTGTCTCAAGGACTCATACCATGGAACTGAGGAATTTTTCGATACTTGCGCTGTTGAGCCTGGCCCTCGTTTTGCCAGGCTGCCGCAAATCCAAAGAACAGTTGGCGATGGAGCACGCTGGCAAGATTAAGAAGCCCGGCTTGATCCGCGTGATCAACCTGACAGGCAAGCCGCAGACGCTGACTTGGGGCGGCCGACCGCTTGCCTCCAACATTCCCAAGGACTTCGGTACTCTGTTCCAAACGATTGGAGCCGGAGACCAGAAGGTCGGAGTCGAGGCCGACGGCAAACAGGAGATGGAACTCCCGCTCACTGTGACGACGCAAGAGTTGTACACTCTTGTGCTGTTCCCAGGCGGAAAGAGCACGTTCATCCACGACGCACAAAAGTTGCCAGACTCGACTCAGAACCTCTCGTCCTACTTCGTCGATTCGAGCGGCAAGCCGTTCGATGGGAAGGTGACGATCACAGACGGTACGAACACCTTCGACATCGACCAGTCGACGGGAGGAATGCTCATACCCGAGGGTGAATACACCTTGAAGGGCGACGGGCTCGACATTGCCCAGGGATCCAAGGTCGAAAGCGACAGCGCCTACAGCCTCATCGTCATCAAGACCGACGAAGGAAGGAAGGTCGCCATGCTCATGCGCAACGCTTCCCCGTTCAAGCCGGCCAGAGCCGGAGCCTCGGGCTAGCGCCTCATCCCACGACTAACACGGCGGGCCAGGGTCACCCTGGCCCGCTCTTCGTTGCTTGGCCACAGGTATATTCGAACTAGGCTCAGGCGGCACGCAGACCATGTCCAAGACCTTCATCCCCTCGACCGAAACGGTGTTCGAACGAACCGGCGAGAACACCATGATCGTGAACATGGGGCCGCAACACCCGAGCACCCACGGGGTCTTGCGCGTGATCTGCGAACTCGAGGGCGAGACCATCATCAACGCGAAGTGCGTCATCGGCTACCTGCACACGGGAATGGAAAAGGAGGCCGAGTTTCAGCAGTACCACAAGTGCGTCGTCATGACCGATCGCATGGACTACATGAACACGAACGGCAACAATCTGGCGCACGCGCTTGCAGTTGAGAAACTGCTGGGCTGCGAGATCC
>DATLWQ010000403.1:0-5302 GCA_035576225.1 Fimbriimonadaceae bacterium
GGGGACGGCTGGGGATCGCAGGGATGGCGCTGGGTATCGCGGAGAAGGCGTTCGAGCTGTGCCTGGAGTACAGCAAGCAGCGCGAACAGTTCAACAGGCGTCTGGCCGACATGCAGTCGGTCCAGAACATGATCGCAGACAGCGCCATGGAGATCGAGGCGGCGCGCGGGCTGTTGCACCGCGGCGCTACGATGTACGACAGGGGGCAGGACGTGGTGAAGATCAGTTCGATGGCGAAACTGTTCGCGAGCGAGACCGCGAACCGGGCCACGAACCGCGCGATCCAGATCCACGGCGGGCGGGGCATGACGTTCGACTACCTCGTAGAAAAACTGTGGAGAGACGCGAAACTCACCGAAATCGGCGAGGGTTGCAGCGAAATCCAGCGGCTTGTAATTTCGAAGCAAGTTTTACGTTAATATATTAGTGGCCGCTCTAAAGGTGAATCTATGCTGACCGCTCTCATCCTGTCCGCCGTTGTCCAGCAGCAGGACTCGATCGAACTCTACAGGCAGTGGAAGCCGAACACGAAACTGACCTACGAGGTGAAGACGAGGCTCCAGGTCGAGTCGCGCAACTACAACACGTCGATCTTCATCCCGGAAAGCACGAGGAACCAGTACCAGTACACGATGGACGTCGGCGACGTCACCAGCGAGGGATTCGCCAAGGTCGACTACAAGAGGCCGGAGGTCACGGTGACGGACGGCGAGACCGCGGAGCACCCACCGATCACCAAGGTCGAGAAACTCGACGAGCACTACGTCATGTCGATGTCGCCCATCAACGCCATCACCGACCTGCAGGATCTGACGCCAAAGAAGAAGGACGAGGACAAGGACAAGGACAAGAAGGGCGGTGGCGGCGGCGGCGGACTCTACGTCGTCGGCGGGCCCGCGCCCGCCCAGTTGGCGATGGGCGGCTTTATCCAGAGCCTGTACCAGTTGGCGATCTTCATCGGCAACGCGGACACTTCGATCGACTTCGGCCCGCGGCTGCCTCTCTTGGAGGTTGAGCCGGGCGACACGTGGAAGGTGACGGCCTCGTACCAGCCGCAGAAACTGGAAGGGAAGAAGGGCAAGATGGTGCCGCAGAGACTGGACTATCTCTATACGTACGTCGGACTCGTCGACAATTCGGACGGCCAAAAGGTTCGACGGGTGACAGCGGACCTCGACCTCAACACCGACATCGCCCCATGGTACAACGACATGGTGGAGGAGACGCCGAGAGAGAGCCACTTGCGCGGACTCAAGTTGAAACTCAAGGCGCACATCGACTTCGACCTTGATCCGAAGACGAACAACACGCTTGCTGCGCGTGCGACTTCCCAAGGCTCGCTCATCGTCGAGATCACTGACATCCCGAACGTCCCTTATGAAGAGCAGAACATTCGCGGGCGGACGACTCTCAAACTGGTCTCAATGAAGTAGGCGGCAATGACGGTCGGGCGGCGCAAGGTACTTCTCATCGGGCTTTGCGTCTTCGTCGTTTCCTTGCTCATACGGCTGATCGGAATCGGCTGGGGCCTGCCCAACGACCTGCACGAGCAGTCGTACCACCCGGACGAGCCGGTTATCTTCGGCTACTCGCAGCGGGTGGAGCCGGCAAAAGGGAAGTTCACGCCCGGGTTCTACAACTACGGCACTCTGTACCTGACGCTGCTCCGAGTTTCAACAGACGTGGCCTCGGCGTACGGCGCGGGGCCGAAGGACAGTTCGGCGAAGGAGACGTGGATGGCGATCGGTCGTTTTGACCTCGTCGGGCGCGTGCTGAGCGCGCTAGCGGGCGCGGCGACGGTGTGGATCGTGTTCCTGATCCTTCTGCCCCGCGCGGGAATGCTCGGGTCTTTGTTCGGGGCGGCGGCCCTCTCCTTTGCGCCGGGGCACGTCGTGCACTCGCGGTTTCAGACCGTGGACGTGCTGGCGACGTTCTTCTTGGTGGTGTCGCTGTACTTTGCGCTACGTCTGTTGCCGTCGGGCGACGATCCGCTTCCCGATGACAGGCTCTACTTGCGGTTGGCAGTGCTGAGTGGGGTGTTCGCGGGGCTCAGCGCGGGGACGAAGTACACGGGGATCTTCGCTTTGGTCGCGCTTCTGGTGGTCGTCGTGCTGGACAGGCGCACGGCGAGGTGGAAGGCGCTGGGGCTCGGCGTACTGGCTGCTGTCGTCGTCTTCTTTCTTGCTACGCCTGGAGCGCTGCTCGACTCGCACGCTTTCCTGCGGGACTTCCGATATGAGATGACGCACACGCAGACAGGGCACGGCGCGGTGTTCGCCGGGACGCCGAGCGGATTCATCTTCAACGTATGGAACCTCTTTGTCGCGATGGGGATGGTGATGGTCGTCGGCGGGATTGCAGGACTGGTTCGGGCCACACTCAAGAGGCACGCGTGGGCGGTCGCGCTGCTGGCATTCTCGCTCGCCTATTACATCTTGATCGGTAGGGCAGAGGTGAAGTTCATGCGGTACGTGTTCCCACTGCTGCCTGCTCTCGCTGTCGGCTTTGGGTGGCTCGTCTCCAGGGCGCACATCCACCCGAAGGCAATGGTGAAGGCGCCGCTGATGTTCGTGTGCATCCTCGGGCTCGGCGGGCTTTTTGGCGGCGGGCTGGCAATGACCGTTCGTGTGACGCAGTGGATGGTCGAACCCGACCCGCGCGACGAGACCGCGCTGGAGATCCGCAACGCCTCCTCCGACAGTACGTCCGTGGGCCTGGCGACCGATCCATGGTTCTATACACCGCCGTTCTATCCGCAGACAGCCGCCGGACCATGGATCGAGAGCGAGCCGGGCAGTTTCGAGCGGCGTTACTCGTGGATGCAGGCAGCGACGCGGCCGAAGGTACTGAGGTACGTGCCCGCCGACCCGCGGGACAGGGTGGACTTCGACGTCCGGCTGCTGACCGAGGACAAGCCCGACTACGTCGTTCTCTCGAGTTTCGAGATCGGGGACTACAACCGGATGAAAAAACTCCCCAGCCCGCCGAAAGGGTTTGAGCCCCAGCTCGGACGGGCCGAGGAGTTCATGGACACTCTGAGGACGGAGTACGACCTGGTGAAAGTTCGAGGGCAGCAGGCGGCGGTCCCGCCTTCTGTATTCAGCGGTACAGTTCTGCCGCACGATCTGGCCTACATTCGTCCTGAGGTTACGGTTTGGAAGCGAAAGACAGACTCACAGAGCCCATCGAACGGTTCCTCGACCACATCGGGGTCGACCGGGGCGCCAGCCGCCACACGGTAGCGGCGTACCGCAACGACCTGGCGAAGGCGGTTGAGCACTTTTCGGCGGCCGGGCTTTCCGGCTGGCGGTCGCTGACCGCCTCGCAGATCGTTGGCTTCCAGTCGTCGTTGGCGGGGCTCAAGCCGGCGACCGTCATGCGCAGGACGAGCAGCCTGCGGTCCTTCTTGAAGTATTTGAAGCGAAGAGGTGAAGGCCCTGAGGCCGATCTGCCTGCGCTGACTGGCGTCAAGCGGCCCAGGCGCCTGCCGAAGGCGCTCACGATCGACGAACTGCGGGCGTTGCTCGCCCAGCCGGACGTCGCTACCCCCGTGGGCCTGCGCGACCGCGCGCTGATGGAACTGGTCTACGGCGCGGGTCTGCGCGTGAGCGAGGCCGTCGGGCTGAGGACGGAGGAACTCGACTTGGACACGGCGTCCTTCCGCGTGACAGGGAAGGGCGACAAGACGCGGTGGCTGCCGCTGCCGCGACTCACGACTCCGTGGTTGGAACTTTATATCAGCGAAGCGCGGCAAGCGCTCTTGAAGAAGCCCTCGGCGTACCTCTTCGTCGGCGCTCGAGGCGGCCGGCTTTCGCGCCAGAGCGCGTACCTGGTCCTCCAGAAGCACGCGAAGGCGGCGGGGATCAAGCGGAAGATCGGGCCGCACACGCTACGGCACACTTATGCCGTCCACCTTTTGCAGGGCGGTGCCGATCTGCGCGCTGTGCAGGAACTGCTGGGGCACGCGTCGATCGCGACGACGCAGGTCTACACGCAACTCGACTTGCAAGAGGTGCGCCGGAAGTACGAGAAGGCGCACCCTCGACGCTAGCGATCCGTCTGGACGAGCACGTAGCCGATCGGCTCTCCGCCGAGAAGGATCGGCGCGGCGGCCCAGAGCCCGACGTCGCGCCTCTCCACCTTCGCCGAAGCCTTTGAAAGCGTCTTGAGGTCGACGGTCTTGGGTTCGAGTTTTCCGGTCGTAGTCGCCAGGATGACGCCGCGCGAGTCGGCGATGACGAGCGACGTATAGCCGCCCGCCTTGGCGACCTCGACGGCGATTGTCTTGAGCCTTGCGCGCGCCGTCGCGTTCTTCATGGCCATGGTCTCGAGCATCGGGGTCTTGAGGCTCGCCGCGAGCGCCTGGACGTCGGCGGCGAGGGCCTCGCGCTTTGCGTTCTCGGTAAAGATGCTGCCGGCCCAGGACGTGACAATGATGAGGACTGCGACCAGGCCCGTCCCGAAGATCAGGTTGCGCGTCGACTTTGAGACCAGTACGACCTTTTCCTGCGGCTCGTCCATACCGGGATTCTACGCGGTCCCAGGCAGGGGCGCACCGGCCGACGCGTCGAGCCAGAGGTCTGCTCTCTCGCCTGCCGCGAGGCGGAGGCTTCCTGCCAGGGCGATCATGGCCGCGTTGTCGGTGCAGAACTCGATGTCCGGAGCGAAGAACTCGATACCGCCGAGCACGCACTCGTGGGCGAGCGCTTCGCGCAGGGAGGTGTTCGCGGCGACGCCGCCGACGAGCGTGAGCGCGCGGTGACCGGTCTCCTCCAGCGCGTTTGAGACCTTTTGCACGAGGGCGTCGACGATCGCCGCCTGTAGGCTCGCGGCTGCGTCGGGAACGCTGATCTTCGGGCCCTCCTTTTGCGCTAGGCGCAGGACCGCGGTCTTGAGGCCGCTGAAGGAGAGGTTGAACGGATCTTTTTTGAGCGCCCTCGGCAGCGGGTAGCGGTCCGGATCGCCGTCCTTTGCCGCCTCTTGCACGGCGCGGCCGCCAGGGTAGCCGAGCCCGAGGACTCTCGCGCCCTTGTCGAACGCCTCGCCCGCGGCATCGTCGATGGTCTGCCCGAGGACCGCATAGTCGCCGGGCGCGCGGACGTCGACGATCTCCGTATGGCCGCCGGAGACCACGAGGCAGAGGTGGGGGAAGGGGACCTCGCGGGCGTTGAGCATAGGGCTGAGGATGTGCCCCTCGAGGTGGTGGACGCCGACGAGTGGAACCTGCCACGCGGCGGCGAGCGACTTTGCAGCGGTGAGCCCGACGCTGAGAGCGCCGATGAGGCCGGGCCGGTTTGTGACG
>DATLWQ010000404.1:0-7333 GCA_035576225.1 Fimbriimonadaceae bacterium
GTAGGCGAGCGTCCAGCCCGCGCTGTCGTAGGGCGGGATCGGAGCGGCACCCGCATAAGGGATATCGTCGGGGTGGTCCTGCGGCTCGAACATGCTGATGACGTGCGGCCGGAACGCCTGGTCGCAGCGCACGACGTAGGAGCCCGCGGGCCACGTCTGACCGTCGTAGTCGAACGGCTTGCTCGCCCTTCGCACCGCGATCCCGGTCTTGATCAGCGCGTCCACGAACTTTGTCGCCGTGCCGAAGTCCTCTTGCGTCGAAGGCACGACGTACGCGTACGGCGTACGGTCTTCGGGCTTTTGCAGGTCGTCCATCGACTTTGCGGCCGCGATCCTGCGCGGGTCGGGCGTCCACGAGTCCTTGCGCCCGCGCGCGATGTTGTTGCGCCCCATGCGATAGATGTTCATCAATAGGTCGCGCCGGTAGCGCGAGGCGTAGTCGAGGATCGCGTAGCAAGACGTGATCGAATAGTCGACCGACTGCCGGAAGTGCCACTTCTGCGGCTTGATCGGGCTCAGCAGGTCCATCGTCGGAACCTGCTTGCTCGCGACGAACGGGATGTCCATCGGGGTCGGACTGCCGATCGTCTCCGTCAGGATGCCGACCATGTTGTGGAAGTACGCCATTGTGCGCAGCCCACCGTTCCACCAGCCGGAGTACGGCGCGCCGCTGCGCACGGTCACGCCCGGCTTGTTCTCGGAAAGGAATCGGTTCTCCATCGCCGAACTCACCATGTCTAGCCCGGATCGCACGAGCGGGTCGACCTCGTAGGGGAACGGGTCGCGGAACGGCGGCGCGAACATGACGGTGCCCGCAGGCCCGGTCTGGTGCTGGTTGTAGACGATCTGCGGGTACCACTGGCGGTACATCACGCGGTTCATGTTCGTCACTTCCGACTGCGTGCTCGTGAAAAAGTCGCGGTTGTCATCGTGCCCTATGTACTTCTGATAAAGCACGGGCAGTCCGCGAAGCGATCGCTCTTCGGGCTTCGGGTTGCGCATGTACCAGTTGGCGCAGAGTTGCATGCCGTCGGGGTTCGCATTGACGAGCAGCACGATGCAGTTCTTTAGGATGTTCTGCGTCTCGTCGTCCTTTCTGCTGACGAGTTGCCAACTGAGTTCCATCAGCACCTGTGCGCACAAGACCTCGCTCGCGTGAAGGCCGCCGTCGATCCACACGACCGACTTGCCTTCGCCGGCGAGCCGGTTGGCGTCCGAGCCGCTGATCTCGCCTTTCGCCAACTTCGCGGCGATCTCCCGGTATCGCCCCAGGTTCGCCATGTTCGCAGGATCCGAGATCACGCCCATGTACTGCGGGCGGCCCTCCTCGGACTTGCCGATCTCCACCAGTTTGAAGCGCGGAGAGTCCTGGTCCAACTTCTTCCAATAGTCGCCGAACTGGATGTAGTTGGCCAGCCAGTAGTCGTCTCCGATGCCGTGCCCGAACTGCTGCTTGGGCGAGGTCTGGGCGACTGCCAACGCTCCGAGCGAGAGCAGACTGAGTACAAGAGCGGCTCGTTTCATCGTCTCGGCTATCCTACTCGGTTTTGGGGCGTTGGTAGACTCCCCTTGTGCCCCATTCGGACGGCGACCTGTGGACGTGCCCAAAGTGCGGTGAGAAGTTCGCCGGGGCGAACATGTGGCACTCCTGTGGGCGCTACACGATCGAGGGGCTTTTCGCCAAGTGCGACCCGGTCGTGCTAGAGACCTACCGCGCCTTTGAGAAGGCCGCTCTGGAGATCGCACCGTTCCACGTCATTCCGCAGAAGACGCGCGTCGTGTTCCAACTTCGTATCCGGTGCACCGGCGCGACACCGACAAAGCGGCTGCTGCGCGTCCACTTCATAACACGCGCTCCGATTGAGAGCCCGCGGGTCGCAAAGGTCGAGCAGTACGCGAAGAACCAGTTCGGCAACTACGTGCCGCTTCACTCGCCCGATGAGGTCGACGACGAAGTCCGCGAGTGGATCAGACTCAGCACCTTCTGCGGCGAACAGAAGTAGACTCGCGCTATGGCGACGGCGACAGCAGTGCGCTATGTGCTGGCGGTGCACGACGTCGGGCGCAGCAGCAAGTGGTATCAGGACGTGCTCGGGTTTGAAGAAGTGTTCGCGCTCGGTGACGACTGGCGCTTTCTAAAGTTCGGCGCGTGCTTCCTCATGCTCGGCCAGTGCCCCGACGCACTGCCAGCGACCGATCTCGGCGACCACAGCTACTTCGCCTATTGGGATGTCGACGACGCGCAAGCGCTGTACGACAAGTGGAAGTCAACGGGCGTCGAGATGGTCAAGCAGATCAAAGACGAGCCGTGGGGCCAGCGCGAGTTCGGCTTCCACACCACCGACGGCCACCGCGTCATGGTCGGTCAGAGGATCAACTGACGACCACGCTGGACAAGGGACGCGTGTAGTACGCTATATGTAATGAGGGTGCTCGTCATCGCGGTTGCAGTGTTGCCCCTACTGGGGTGCCGCCACGCGACGCCAATAGTCAGTCGCCCTCCGAAGCCGACTCGGCTGGTCCCAGTCCGAACGACCGCTCCGTTTGCCGGCGACGTCCAGTGCGTCTACTACAAGGATTACGACTCGGGTGACTTCTACCGCGTGTCGCTTGACGGGAAGGTCCGCGAGCGCGTGCTCAAGGGAGACAAGGCGGACACAGTGAGGCTGTCGGTCGACTTTCTGGACAAGTCGAGTTGGCGATTGAACGTCGGCGGCGAGCCCACCGGGGCCGCTTACACGGTGCTGGAGAAGATTCCTGCCCGGACCCGCCACGAGCCCTACTACGAAAGCTCGACGACCGAGCCGGCCTACTTCGCCAACTCTGACGCTCCCTGCGCATGGACGATAAAGTTCCATCGGCGGACGTTCGAGATCGAGCCAGGGCACTTTCACTATGGCTGGGACAAGGTCGAATACATAAAGGCGGGCAAGAGCCACGTCTACGACTTCTATGACGAGGAACCTAACCAAGACAACGTGTGGCTGATCGACGACGAGCACGCAATCGTGTTCGACAACCCGAACGTCATCACGTGGAACTTGTCGACTGGCGAGCAGACCTGCATCGCCAACGCTCTGATGGCGGCGGTCTGGCCGCGGAACCTGCACTTGCCAGAGCGAATGAAGCCCCTGGCCCACGGCGCAAACAAGTCCTGGACTATGTCCTCACCTGACGACGTCGACCCGCTCGATCACTAGCTACTTCTCGTCGCCCCACAGTCCCTTCATCCCCCGCTCTTTGAGCCAGGCGTGGCGCCAGCGGTGGATGTCCTCCACCTTCGTCGGCGCGCGCGGAACGCGGTCGGCAGCGGAAGGCAAGGGCGGCAGAGGACGTGAAGGCGTGCGCTGGTACCAATAGGCGACCGAAGCCAGATCCAGCACCATCCCGTTGGCGTGCCCGTGCTCGATCGAAGCACGGAGAGAAGTCGAAAACCGCACAGGGTCCTCCAGGTGGAACCGGTAGTAGTGCATCCGGCCGATCCATCCGAACCGCGGGTCGTCGTTGTTCCGCCCCGGCGCGTACGCGATACCGAAGTACGGGTGCAGGTAGTGCTCGTCCGGCCCCCAGGCCGTATTGAAGTAGTCCTCCGTGCCAGTGCCGTGGATGCACGGCCACGGTTCGCAGTCGACCAGGAACATGTCGTCGCCCTCGCCCGGCCACGGCACCGAAGGCGCGTGCACGTAGTAGTTGACACCGACGTAGTGCCCCTCGCCCTCGATCTCGCAGAACAGATAGTTGTTCGCGTCGGTGGTGTTCTTTGGGTCGGGGTTCCGCCGCGGGTCGGGCCACTCCGTGATCGAGGGGTCGTCGAGCACCCACGCGTTCTCCGCGCCGTCTCCGCTCTCAAGTCCTGTCAGTTCCTGGTGGTACCAAGCGTGGAACCGCCCTTCGTCAGAAGGGATCGAATCGTGCGCTTCATAGTCGACGTAGTAGTAGAGCCCATTGACCGGCATGTCGCTCTGGTTCTCGACTTCGATCTTCGCACCGCTCCCAAAAGGCATGGGGAAGTAGCACACGAGCGCTCCGCCGTTGCGCGGCGCAGCGGCAAGCGGCATGGAGACGAAGTTGTAGTTGAGGCACCACCCCTGGCCGAAAAAGTCACCGATCGGCGCTTCGACAGAAGGGAAGTCCTGCCCGTCCCAGAACATCCGCAGCACCAACTTGCGGCGGATGTGAGGGTCTCTACTATTAATGGTGCACCAGATGTGCTTGACGATCCCCGCACCTGCTACGTCGAGCAGCGTCAACTTCTCTCCGGGCCCGATCGGCGTCCAGTCGTCGTTGCCTCCTGTCGTGTCGAACGAAGACGACCGGCGTGAACGCGCCGCGACGATCCTACTGACGCCGGAGAGTGGCCCGTGGGACATGGTGAGAGTATGGCAGGGGCACGTGCGAGAGCCGCATCCAGCGATGCGCCCTACTTCGCGGCCACGCGGTACGAGCCGTCCCAGTCCTCGTCGGGCGGGCTCTTCAGATACTCCTGGCACCGCTTGAGCAGGATCCGCGCGGGGCCGTCGTCGTCGCGCATCGCGATGATCGTGCGGAAGATGTCAGACGCCTCCAAGAACGAGCGCGAACGATAGAGGTCCATTGCGTGGTTGTGCATCGAGGCGATCTTCACGTCGTCGTCGGGGGTCTCGTCTGCGAGGCCCAGGAGTTCGTACACCCGTGCAGGCCGCTCTCGTCCGCTGACGGCGACGTAGTCGACCAGACGCGTTACGACCGCGTCGCCCGCTTCCTCCACGGTCGTCTCGCCGATCAGCAGTTCCGTCTCATAGAACTTGTTGAGGCCCTGCAACCGAGACGCCAGATTGACCGCGTCGCCGATCACCGTGTAGTTCATGCGTTCGCGCGAGCCGACGTTGCCGACGACGACGTCGCCCGTCGAAATCCCAAACGAAGCCTTCAGCACCGGCTTACCGTGCTTGCGCCACTCCTCGTGCAGCGCGGAAATCGCCTGTTGAGAGCGCACGGCTGCGGTACACGCTAGCAGGGCAGGGTTGTCGACCTCGCTGGGTGCGCCCCAGAACGCCATGACGTCGTCGCCGTTGAACTTGTCGACCGTTCCCTCGTGGTAGATGACCATGCCGCTCAGCACGTCGAGGTACTCCGAGAGCACCTCGACCAGTTCTTCGGGCGGCATCATCTCGCTCAGCCGCGTAAATCCTACGATGTCTGCAAAGTAGATCGTGATGTGGCGCCGCTCGCCGCCGAGTTTCGCCTCCTGCCCCGTCGAGAGCAGGTGCCGCGCGTATTGCGCAGGAACAAGTTTTTCGAAAGAGCGCAACGAAGTCTTCAGTTGCTCCATCGCCCCGCCCAACTCTTCTAGATCGATGATGTTCGTCGGCGGCGGGTCGCGCGGCTCGAAGTCCATCTTCCTGATCCGAAGCGTCTCGGCGACGATTCCCTGCACGGGCGCAGCGACGCGGTGTCCGAAGAGCAGCGACACGTAGATGCCTGAAAGAAGCGCGACGAGAGCGAAGATCACGAGCACCGTGCGGTCTCCGGAGAGGTCGCCCATGAAGTACTCCGAAGGCACGACGATCCCGAGCACCCACTGCGGCCGCCCGGCGGTCTCGTCCACGCGGCGGAACCCTCCGAAGTAGTCCTGGTCGTTCACCTTGATGCTGATCTGTTGCGCGGTCGAGCCGGTGTCGAGCCCCTGTTTTTCAATCGTCTTGATCAGCGTCGTCGCCGCGTCGTCGCCGACTTGCTCGACGGTCGCCAGCGTCAGTTTCCCGTCGCGGTTGACAAGCAGCCGTCCCGTGTCGGGGTACGCGATGATCTTCGGTTCGACGCCGTCTCCGATCTCAACGAGGAACGCATAGCCGAGCGTCCCGAACTTGATCAGTTGCACATAGCGGCTCAGCGAGGTCAGTGTGAGATCGATGCTCGCGACGCCGGCGAGCCGGTGGTCGCGGTCGTAGATCGGAACGGCGCAAGTGACCGCCGGCGCGTCCTGCTCCCCCTGTTCGCTGACCATGCGCGCGTGCGTCCACGTCAGTTCGCCGCTCTTTGCAGCGGCCCGATAGTAGTCCGCCTCTCGAAGTTTCGGCTGGGCGACGTCCTTGACCGTTCCCTCGTCGATCTTGCTCCCGTATTGAAAGGAGCTCCACGACTTCCACTCGCCCCGGGACTGCGTCACCGCCGAGATGTAGACGTCGCCGTTGGGCTGGCGCGTGATGTTGACGTACTCGCCGGTCTTATCGAGCACGAGCGTCAGGCCGCTGAACTCCTGGTTGAGCGTCATCACCGGCAGGAACTGTACGATCAGGTCCTGGAACCTGCGGTTGTCGAGCGGCGGTGACTTGAAACTCGCAGATGGGCTCGCTAGGTTCGCGACCAGCATCGCCTGTCGCTCGGTGGTGTCGAGCAGCGAGTTGATGCGGAACGAGACCTGGTCTGCCCCCTGCGCAATCGCCTTTTGCGAGACTTCGCCAAAGATGCTCTTCGCCCTGATCCACGTATAGGCGAACACGATCAACATCGTGGAGGCCAGGATCACCGACGTCTGCCAACTCAACCTGGCATAGAAGGACATCTTTAAATTGGGAAGGCGCACGCAAGAGGAAGGGTACCAGCCGCCCGGAGTGATATCCTCTGGGCTAGGCCATGGCGAGGCAACGCTCGAACACGATGGGACTGCTGGCGACGCGCCCGCGCGCGCACGTTTCGTATGACATCGTCAGGGGCGTCGAGGAAGGGCTCTGCGAGTCGCTGGGCTGGCAGCGGGTCAAGCCGAGCGTCAGGCCGCGGCAGTACTTTGCCAAGGCGATGGCCGCCGGGTCGATGCCGAGGCTCTTCCGCAGCAAGCGGAGCCTCTTCATGGTCGCAATGGGCGCCTACCGAATCGCCGACTACGCCGCCGACTGGCGCGCGGCCACCGGAAAGAAGGCCGTATGGCTCTTCGACGCATGGCCGTCCAGTTACCGGTACATCCAAGACGTCACCAAGCGCTACGGCATCGACCTTCTCTTCGTCACGGCCAAGCAGTCGGCCGAACGGCTGAACCGTGCGATCGACGGAGTCGACGTCGAGTGGTGTCCCGAGCCGCTTGTTGAGATGGGCTTCAAGAGCCCTCCCTTCGAGGATCGCAAAGTCGGGGTGCTGCAGTTCGGCCGGAGGTACGACGCGTGGCACCGCGCTGTGCTGCGTTCGTCGACGCCGATCGGTGCGAGGTACGTCTATGAGGAGGCCGTGGGACACCTCGTGTTTCCGACGCAGACGGACTTCGTGCTCGGCCTAGCCGACAGCAAGATCAGCGTCTGCTTCCCCTGCGACGTCACGAACGCCGAGCGAGCCGGCGACGTCTCGACGATGACCCAGCGCT
>DATLWQ010000405.1:0-2125 GCA_035576225.1 Fimbriimonadaceae bacterium
AGCAGCATCAGACATAGCCAAATGAAGAACACGAACTCCAGGAACTGTGTGACCGTGTCGACGAACGGCTGAAACAGAAATTCAGTCGTGTGTTTGTAGTGTTCAGGCCCGACGTCCCTGATAGGGAGCAACAAGAGCGACCAAATCACGGCCAGTTCGAGGAAGTAGGCCCACCACCGATCGAAGAACAGACCGACGAGCGCGAATACGGATCCGATCGTCCATGCCACCCCGAAAACGGCGATCGCAAGGTGACCGTGAATCGCCTTGAAGTCGGGATGCACCACCCCCACCAACGCGCCGACGATCAGGGACCAAATAACGATCGTCCCAAACAACTGCAGGCCGAAGAGCGCCATGTGCTCCGTCCTTAACCACGCTGGTTTACTCGCCTTCCACCAATCGCGGAGACCCCGCATGTGTTGATTCTACTTCCTCGTTTGCTCCTTGCTCACCTATGACTGCTCAGGTCGCTCGTCTGTTCGGACATGACGTAGGCCGGCCACAAGGGCCGGCCCGTATTGCCTTGGAGTCCAGCGACAAGTCAGTTCGAACTGTCCATGAGACCGAGGTGGACGTCGCCGTTGACGGCTGAGACGTCGATCGAGCCGCTTCCCTGCCCGAGTTTGCCGGTGATCGTCAGCGACTCCTGGTTGAGGTCGTCCATCTCCAAAGTGGAGGAGACCGAGCCTCGCAGGGTCGAGAGCATCACCTGGCAGTCGGAACCGTCGGGGATCATCACTTTTGCGTCGCCTGAGACGGTGCGGATGTTCATCGCGCCCATCACCGGTTCGGCCATCTCGACCAGCACGTCGCCGGAGGCCGCCTCGATCGAGAGGGTGCGCCCCGAGCCGCGTCGGACCCTCACGTCGCCGCTACTGGTCCGCACGTTGACGACGCCCTGCGTATCGATCATCGTGATATCGCCGGACTTCGTCTCGATGCTCATCACCGCCGACTTCGTGTCCTCGATTCGCACGTCGCCCGAGTGGAGCGAAACGTCGACGGTCCCGTCGAGCCCTTTGAGCACGACGTCGCCGCTGCGACCCATCACGCGGCACGAACTTCGCGTGTCGATCACACGGATATCGCCGGACTGCAGTCGCACCTCGACCGGCACGCCGTCCGGGACGTAGACGTCGAGGTCCACCGTGCAATCGCTCGAGTCAGGGTGCCGGAGCAGCACTTGGCCCTCGCTCTCTTCGATCATCGGCGTGTACTCTTCGGCCTTGGCCTTCGCCTCTTCCTCGTTGTGCGCGCGGAAGGTGGCGGTCGCCGTGAGGTGCCCGCTCTCCGCTCCGCCGGTGATGCGCACGTCGCCCGCCTCGCCCTCGATCCGAAGGATCTTGCCTTCTGGGACCGTGAGCGGCAGTTCGACGGTCTTCGACTCTTGCGAGCCGAAGATGATGCCGAATCGGAACTTGCCCCGGCCGTGCTTGGCGTCGTCTGCGGCCTTGCGCACCGCCTCGGTCCCCTTCTCGACGCTGACCTTGACCTTGTTGGCCACGTCGGTCCAGTCGATGTTCCCCGCCACGTCCTTTCCGATCTTTTCGATCGAGTCGACGAGCGATTTGAACGGGTCTCGTCTGCCCGTCTTCGTTCCTGTCGTTTCCGTCACTTCTTCCTCCACACCGTCGGCCCCGTCCTCTTCCTCTTCTTCTGCTTCGTCCGCAGCGTGCGAACCCTTCGCTCCACCAGCCCTCTTCGCTGCTCCAACACTGCCGCCATCGGCGCTCTCGTCTCCCGCGAACGGCGCGTCAGCCCGTGAGTCGGAGCGGGGGCGCGCCTCAGCGCGCCCCGCTTCTTCGTCGCCTCCTCCCACACGCTCCGATTGCTCGGAGTCCTCGAAGGCCTCAATCAAATCTGCCGCGTCGTCCGGGCTCAATTTCCCGTCCTTGACCAATTTCATGATCCGTCTGATTTCTTCTTTCATTTCTGTTCTCTAATCCGCTCTATGCAGCCAATGCCTGTGCGGCGAACGGCGCGCAGCCCGTGAGCCGCTACCTCAGCCCCCGCATCTTTTTCTTCGCTTCGGCTGCGGTCAACTTGCCCTCTTCCAGCTCTTTCAGAATCTGTCGCTTCTTCTCCTGTCGCTTCTGGTCGACCTTCAGGGGCGCGAGCCCCA
>DATLWQ010000406.1:0-6285 GCA_035576225.1 Fimbriimonadaceae bacterium
CCTCTCGTAGAGCAGCGCGCCGTCCTTCTGCACTTCCTGCGCCAACTGCGCCAGCCGCTCTTGCCTCCAGCCATAGTTCACTGCTCGCAAGAGCGCCAAAAGCGTGGTCGGCGTCGCGATGACGACGTTGCACTCCATGCACTCCTCGATGAGCGAGGGGCGCGCTTCGACAGCCGTGCGGAACGCCGACTCGCTGGGAACGAACATGACAGTAAAGTCGGGCGCTCCGTCGCGCTTGGAGTAGTCACGGCGCTTGAGTTCCTTCGCGTGGTCGTACAACTTCCCGCCGTGCGCGCGGAAGTAGGTGGACCGCGTCTCCTCGTCGGGCGTCTCGAGGCCGTCCATGTAGGCGCGCATCGGCGCCTTGCTGTCGATCACGAGGGTCCTTCCGCCGGGCAGACTGACGATCATGTCGGGTCGCTGGTCGCCGTCGTCGCTGTGGGCGGTCGACTGTTGGTCGTAGACGTAGTGCTCCTGTAGCCCAGCCATCTCGACGACGCGCTCGAGGACCATCTCGCCCCAACTTCCGGCGGAGCCTGGATCCTGCAGAGCCTTGACGAGGCGGTTGGTCTCCTTGGTCAGGCCGGTCTGTTGTTCGCCGAGGGTCTTGATCTGGTTGAGGAGTTCGCCGTAAGCCTCGCTCCGGCTCTTCTCCATCTCCTTGTTGTGGCCCTCGATCTCCTGGAGGCGCTCCTTGAACGGCTCGAGCATTTGCTGGATCGATCGCTTTCTCTGCTCGATGTCACCTTCCGACATCTCCTTGTGCTGCTTAAGCGCCTCCTGCAGGTTCTTTAGGGAGATGGCGTCGAAGGTGTCCTTCATCGCCGCTTCGGCATCCTCATACGCCTGGATCCGCTCCGCGTGCTTCTCCTCAAGCCCCTTGATGCGCTCTTCTAACTTCGTCTTCTCCAGCACCGCCTGCTCGTTGGCGGCAGCCCTCGCTCTGAAGCCAGGCACGACGATGAAGTACACGCCCAGCGCGCCGAGAACGACACCAACGAGCCCCCAAACGGCTTCCATATCAAACTAGTATATCTCTGTCTGCCCAAGCGGGACAAAGTATCCTCACACCCATGCTCCGTGCTCCGCTCACATCGCCCGGCAAGACGCTCAGAGAGATGTTTGCAAAGGGCATCGTCGTGATGCCCGGCGCCTATGACGCGCTCTCGGCGCTGGCGGCGTACAAGGCGGGAGCTAAGGCGGTCTACATGAGCGGCGGAGCGATGACGAACGCGCACCTCGGCGTGCCGGACATCGCGCTCATGACCTTGAACGAGATGAGCGCTACCGTGGCGCGGGCGTGCCAGGTCGCGCCAGTGCCCGTGGTCTCCGACGCGGACACGGGCTTCGGCGCGGAGTGGAACACCGCAAGGACGGTGATCGAGTTCGAGCGCGCCGGGTGCGCGGGCATCCACATCGAGGATCAGGTCTCGCCCAAGCGGTGTGGGCACCTCGACGGCAAGGAGGTCGTGCCTGCCGAGGAGATGTGCGCGAAGATCGAGAAGGCGGTCTCGGCTAAGAGGGACGGTTCCTTTCTTGTGATCGCGCGGACGGACGCGCGCGGGGTCGAGAGCCTCTCATCGGCGATCGACCGGGCTAAGGCGTACGTCGACGCGGGGGCCGACGCAGTGTTCCCCGAAGGGTTGGAGTCGGAGAAGGAGTTTGAGGCGTTCCGCGAAGGGCTCCCGGGTGTGCCGCTCCTGGCGAACATGACCGAGTTCGGCAAGACGCCGCTGATCCCTGCCTCGAAGTTCGGCGAGATGGGCTACCAGATGGTGATCTTCCCTGTCACCGCGCTGAGGGTGTCGTTGAAGGCGCTGGACTCGTTCTACTCCGACCTGCTCACAAGCGGCACGCAAGAGGCTTGGATGGATCGCATGGTGACGCGGAAGGAACTTTACGAGCGCGTCGATTACTCTGACTTCTAAGAAACCTGATAGACTCTGAGAATCAGGAGGAAGTCATGATTCTCACACCGATCATTTTCGCCGCTCTGACGGTTCACCAGAGCACTCAGCAGGCCAAAGAGACACTTATCCCGATCGACCAGATGTCTGGTTCGCTCCACGGCCCAGATCAATGCAAGGTTGGCGAACCCATAGTCTTCAGGCTCCGAGTCAAAGACACCGACGTCAAGGCGTATTACAACCAGCAAACGGAGGCCGTTCGCGCACAGGTGGTGTATTCAAACGAGCAGAGGATCCTTGCAGACCCACAAGAGCACGCGGGGTGGTCCAGCCCCGACGTCAGCCTCGTCAGGCAAGACCAAATGAAGGTCGAACGCGTTGGTTGGGACACCAAGCAGCAGTGGTTCGAATACCGGATAACTGTCGTGCTCGATAAAGACCAGCAGGTCACCGGCAAGGGCTTCTGCCTGGCTATCGAGATTTTGGATACAAACCAGTTCGACTGGCTTCGAGACAAGCCGCACTACCTTTCATGGGGGTTCGTGCTCAAGTGAACTTATGGGTTGCAGAGTGACGCGGACGGAGCGTTACAAGCGGGTCGACAATTCCGAGTTTTCAGAATAGTCGGCAACTTGCCCAAGGGGCCCAATCAGGCTCCCAGGCGGCCCCATATGGCTCTGGTAGACTCGGTGCGTCGGTGGGAGGGCTAGAGGACCAGGGGGCGCTCGCCCAGCCGACCGACCAGAACGCCGTATTACTGAGAGACAGGAACGATGAGCGCAACCACGTATCCGAACTACAGCCCGGGCCTCGAAGGGGTCGTCGCCGGCATCTCGACAATTTCAGAGATCATCAGCGACACCAGCACCCTCGTCTACCGGGGCTACAACGTCCACGACCTGGCGAGCAAAGGCACGTTTGAAGAGACGGCATACCTGCTGCTCTACGGAAAACTGCCCAACCGAAGCGAACTGGACGCATTCAACAAGACACTTCGCGCGGAGCGGCCTGTACCGAAGCAGGTCTACGACGCCCTCCGGCAGCTGCCGAAGGACACCCACCCGATGGACATGGCGAAGGTGGGCTTTGCCGTGGCCGCGCCCTACGACCCCGATTATGCCGTCCCGGCCACGGATCAGGAGGCGAACCTCCGCAAGGCCGTGCGGATCGTGGCGAAGGCATCGACGATCATCGGCAACGGGCACCGCATCCGTAGCGGCAAGGAGCCTCTCGAGCCCAAGCCGAACCACTCGATCGCGCAGAACTTCCTCTATCTCATGTCGGGCGAAGAGCCGGACGCCGAGACTGCGCACGTGCTGGACTCCTCGCTCACCTTGTACGCTGAGCACGGTTTCAACGCCTCGACCTTCGCCTGCCTGGTGACGGTCGCTACGCTGAGCGACATCTATAGTGGCATGGTGACCGGCATCGGCACCCTGAGGGGCCCGCTCCACGGCGGCGCCAACGAAGAGGCGATGAAGATGATCCTCGAGATTGGCTCGCCCGACAAGGCGGACGCCTGGATCCACCAGGCTCTGGCCAACAAGAGGAAGATCATGGGCTTTGGGCACCGCGAGTACAAGAAGCGGGACCCGAGGGCCATCTACCTGACCCGCGTCGGCAAAGAACTTTGCGCGAAGAAGGGCCAGGAGAAGTGGTCACAGATCGCCGACATCCTCGAGAACGTGATGGAGACGGAGAAGGGCATCTACCCGAACGTAGACTTCCCCGCCGCCTACGCGTACTACGTGCTCGGCTTCCCCATCGACCTCTACACGCCGATCTTCGTGATGGCGCGTGTCAGCGGCTGGTCCGCCCACGTTCTTGAGCAACTGGCCCACAACAGGCTGATCCGCCCACAGTGCATCTACGAGGGCCCTCACAGCGCCCAGTGGGTGCCGGTCGACGAACGCTAGAGAAGCAACGCCTCCAAAAGGAAAACGGCCTCGCCACGGTGGCGGGGCCGTTTCGTCGTCTGTTCAGCCTAGGCGGCTACGAGTCGGTGACAGTGTAGCGAACCATGTTGACAGACACGTTCCAGGGCCAGGTGAGGATCAGGCCCGCAGTCTTCCAGGAGATCTTCGACTGGATCGTGTTCGTCGCCGGGTCAACGAAGTCAGCGGGCGTAGGCGCGAACGCAGTCACTGTCTGATCCGACGTGCTCCCCGCCCCAGAGTAGACGTTCACGTACGAGCCTGTCGCGAAATCGAAGAGGTCTATTCGCATGTTGAGGTTCGGCGTGTTGTCGTGAGACACGACGTCGATCCGAAGCGAGGTGATCGCCGTAGTGGGCGCAAACGTCTGAGTGACAAGTTGCGCGGGCGCCTCACCACTGAAAAGCGTCAGGCCAGCCCTGGCGATGGCGTAAGACGTGTCTTGGAACCAAAGGCTGCTCAGCGTTCCGTCCATCGGGACGCCTCGGATCCATTGGAAGTTGGCCGGGTTCAGCGTGGTCGTATTGCCGGTGCCGACCTGGATGTTGAGCATGATCGTGCCCGCGTTGGGGTGGTCGACCCCGAAGTTGTCGGGTTCTGTCTCGTCGTAGATCCCGTCGGGCGGGTTGTCGAACCAGAACACGTCCTGGCTTGCGCCTATTGTCGGGCCGTTGTTGTCGTCGAACACGTTGTTGACGTCGGTGAACGGGCCTTGGCCCAATTCGGGGGTCTGTGGATCTCTGAACTGCTGGGCAAAGTAGCAAAGCGTGCCAGGGACGATCGCGAGCGGGTTCAGGGTGAGGTCGACTGTCACCTGCCAGGTGTCAGCGCCCACGAACAGCGATTTGTCGAGATAGAACCCGAAGTCGAACAGGAGGCCCGAGAACTCAGACACCCCCGCGCCGAGGCCCGTGGTCTGTGTGCTGTAGCCTATCCAGCGAACGAGGAACTTGCCCGTCCTGATGGGATCGGCGAAATTGATTCCGAAGGTGACGATCTTCCACGCTTTGCCCTGGCCGCCGGTCGCGAAGTTGAGGTCGTCGAGGGCGCTGTCGACGGTGTCACCGGCGATGAACGGGGCGATGTCGTTCTTGAAGATCGTCAGTGTGCCCGCGGCCGACTGTCCATTGAACAAGGAGCCTCCGTTGTGCAACAGGTTCCTGAGCTTTGCTGAGTTGCGGTTGCTGTCGGCCACATCCGACTTAGGAACAGGCACGATAGTTACGGGAATCTTCGTTCCACGGGAATAGGAGTAGGATCCGTCGGCGTTCTTCACCCGGAGAAAGGCGACGCTGGTTTCAGTCTGGATGGCCTGCTGTGCGACCGCTACGGAACCAATGAGGGCCGCCAGGACTGGTAGGGCTAGTCTTTTTATCATCTCAATAATGACCCCGGCAACAATAAGTGTATACCGCCGTGCCCCGGTCGATCACGAGCGTACCAGAGCCCGTAAAAAAAACCAGGCACGGACAATTGAATGGACGACTCGCGAGGTTCCGCTGTTCCCAGAATTACGCGCGGAGCCCTTTAACGCGACGACGGCGCCATGCTGCGGAGGCACGACGCCGTCAATCGTTGTTCAGTAGGCTTGGTCGACCGAAGCCGGCCTGCGCCACCGAATCCTGATATGGATCCATTTGAAGCCTGACTCTGTCTTCCCGAAGGTCGACCTAGCGGCCCAACGATTCAATCAGGCTCGGTTCGCCTATCCTAGCGCGCCTTCTGTCGATCGTTGCCGATCGGCGTCCAGCCTGCCGACACCCGGGCTTCGTCAGTGTGCCCCCGAAAGGGCTCCTGCGGTTTGCGACCGACTGCGCAAGCGCCTTCGACCGCCATTGGGCGCGTTCCCGCTCCTTACGGAACGTTCCTGCACCGCCTGGTGCCGGCCGCTAGAAGCGGCGAACCGAGAATTGCGAGCGCTGCGCTCCGGGCTTTGGGCTTGCCCGGAGCCCTGCCTGTGCCGCCGTCGCCTCTACGGCCTCACAGACTGCTCTCTCGCAAAGCGCTGTGCTCGATTTATTTGTCTCCGCTCTCTGCGCCAACGCCCGAGGGCGTCCGCGCTTCATGCGATGACTCGCTCACTGCGCACAACCGCCTTTTGTGGCTTCTCTCGGCGGTCTTCAGTTTCCGTCCGACCGTCGCGGATCAGTCCAGCGGCTGATGTCGATACTGTACATCAGGCCCTGCAAAGGGCGCAATAAAAAAGGTCTTTCTTTTCCCCACTGTTTTCCACGCTTCCGTGCAGCGTATTCAGAGGTAGATTGTCACACATGAGGCGGCCAGTCGCGTGCGTGCTCCTTGCACTTTTTTCCTGCTTTGCGCTAGCGCAAAACGGTGGCTATGTGATCGATTCGTTCCGCACGGAGATGCTGTTGAACAGCGACTCCACGGTCGACGTCACCGAGAAGATCGCGGTGACTTTCCTCGAATCCAAGCACGGCATC
>DATLWQ010000407.1:0-7260 GCA_035576225.1 Fimbriimonadaceae bacterium
CCCGCAGCAGAGAAAATTCTAGCGGAGCATCAAGAGTGGAAGACGGCCCTTGCAGGTATCGAAACGCTGGATCAGGCCGTCGAAGCCGGCCAATGGCAGAGTCTCCAATGGACTGTCCCTCACAAGCCCGGTGAGGACCCTCCTAAGGTCGACCCGGTTCCGAACGCCAACAAAGAGTTCGCTGCCCTCATGTCGCTCCTCTGGCAAAAGCTCGACTTCACCCTCAACGATCTAGACGGCAACCCCCACCAGTTGAGCTCGCTGCGCGGAAAGACCGTCCTCGTCAACTTCTGGGCGACGTGGTGCCAACCGTGCGTCGCCGAGATGCCTGCCCTCCAAAAGGTGTACGACAGGTTGAAGGACAAAGGCTTCGTGCTTCTCACCATCAGCGACGGTGACCACGACTACGTTGCAAAGTTCTGTCAAGACCGCAGTTGGAAGTTCCCAGTCCTGGTGGACACCCAGCGCAAGGTCTTCGACGCCTACGGCGTAGGCTCACTCCCGCGGTCGATCCTCATCGACAAGTATGGGAACGTGGTCGATGACTTCAGTTTGCCCCTGACCGAACAAGACCTTCTCAAGGAGTTGGCAAAAATCGGCGTCTACGGGGAAGAGTGACAAGACAGAGCGCTGCACCAGTTCCATTGAATGCTGGAGCCGGAAGAGACGGCTCCAGCATCGGACCAAAGTCTGGCCCGTTCTAATAACCGAATCCGGAGTTTAGCGACAGCGTCCTCACGCACAGGTTCGCCATGTCCACGTGCAACTCTGCGCCAGTGTCCAAATCGTTGGAGGTTACGATCCGCAGGTAGACCGTCCCTTCGAAGTCGATGAACCTGTCGGGGTCGGTCACCGGGACGACATAGTTCGACATGACTGTGGGGACTGGGCCGCTGTAGACCGTCACAAAGTTCCCGTACGGATACGACGCCGAACTCCAGTCGTAAAGTTGGATCGACTCGGTACCGACCGTCGTCCCGGTGTACTGATGCCGCAAGTGCAGGTCGTAGGAGATTCCGGGCTTGACTTTCATGAACGTCCCCTGCAAGATGATCGTCCCATCGGTCCGCCGTGTCGTTTGCACAATCAGGTTGTCCCTGTTCAGCGCTTCGATGAATCCCCCCGATGAAGTCGCGCCACCGCCGGGAGTCGACGCGTCAATGAGCGGCAAAACCAGTTTGCGGTGCTCAGGGACCGCCAAGGTGGAGACGAGTGCACCGTCGAGGTAGACCTCCATCTGATCCGCCGAAGGCAGGGGCGCGCAGTCCGCGTCGATCGTGTCACGCTGACGATCAGTGATCGACAACTCGCCGCTGCCCTCAAAGATCTGGGCCGTCGCTGCTGCTGCAAAGCCGCGGCCGAGCACCCTGAATGACATTGGAATAAGCGATGGAACGGGCAATGGAGGACTTGCCGTGCCGATCGCCGTAACGGCACGCACCGTCGGTGTGCGTTGCGGCGCCGCTGCACCGACGATCGCGAGCATCGCCTGCTCACAGTCGATGACACCGTAATTGCAGAACTCACCGAACGGTGGCTGGTTGACCGGGACAGCCGTGTCCTCGATCGCCGCCCTCACCTGCGCCGCAGTCGCGAACGGGTTCGCGCCAAAGAGAAGCGCCGCCAGGCCGGCGACCTGCGGGCACGCGCCGCTCGTTCCGGCAAACCCGGTCGTATATCCGTTACCAGGAGTCGTCGTGACCAGACTCACGCCAGGTGCAGCGACGTCGACCCAGATTCCAAAGTTCGAAAAGCCGGCCTTGTTCAAGTTCGTATCGAGAGCCGCGACGCACAGCGTCTTGTCGTACGCCCCGGGATAGTAGGGATATACGGACGCGGAGTTTCCTGCGGCCGCCACTGGCAGCACACCGTGCTGCCAGCAATAGTTGATCGCGTCGCCCTCGGCCGGACTCACCCTGTCAGAGAAGAAACTCATCGACATGACGTTTGCGCCGTTGTCCGCCGCATAGAGGTAGGCAGGAACCGTCGCTGAGTCGTAGAAGAATCCGGTATCGAGCCCCGCCTTCAGCGCCATGATCCTCGCGAAAGGCGCAACGCCGGTCACTCCGATCGAATTGTCCTGGACCGCCGCCACAAGCCCGGCGCACGCAGTTCCATGGCCGAACTGGTCGTCGGGGTCGGAGTCGTCGTAAGCAAAGTCGTATCCGTGCACGTCGTCGATATAGCCGTTGCCGTCATCGTCGATCCCGTTGCCTGGGATCTCTCCCGTGTTCGTCCAGATGTTCGCCGCAAGATCCTCGTGCGCCACGTCCACGCCCGTGTCGATTACCGCGACCACGGCGTCCGAACTCCCACGCGAGACATCCCAGGCCTTGTCGGCCTTGATCGCCGTCATGTGCCACATGTTGGGCCACATCGGATCGTTCGGAACGTAAGCCGGAATAGCGGCATAGTCGAAGGAGACCCACTTCGCAGTGCCGTCGGTAACCATCCTCGACCTCGAAAGTTGTAGTTGGTTCTTCGGCGTTTCGATCACCGCGACGTTGATTTGTGGCATCCACCGAACGATCTTCCCTCCGGCGGGCAGGGAGTTTTCAGCCGTCTTGAGAGAATCGAACTTCGCCAAGAGGTGCCGCGGGTGGCACAGGAAGTCCCCAATGTGGATCGGTTGATCTGCCGTGCGGGCAGTGAGGAGGACGACGAGGGCGGCTGCGACCATTGCGCTCTCCAGCATATCGCAAAAACACCTGGAGCCGGGCAGGTAATAATGCGGTTCTGCTCCTCAGCAGGGTGAGCCAGGCAAGGCTACTTCCAGTAGTTCATCTCCGACGGCGGCCGGAGATTGTGGAATCGCCTCATAAACGCCTTTAGTTCGCTCTTGCGCGACTCGACCATGTCGCAGTGCATCTCCATTCCGTTCGTGATCGCGCGCATTTCGCCACAGCCGAGGCAGCGTCAACCGATCACTAGTTGTCGGTCGGCGTGTGACCCATCAAGTGCCGCACCGAGTACGCCTGCCCGCAGTGGTAAGCGACGTGGAACACCCGATATTGCAGGCACATCCCCCACGTCCAGTCGTTCCGATAGGGGACTTTTTCGTCATAGTCCTCCACCTGCTCGACGCGCACTTTCGCAGCCTCATGGATCTTCTTGACCTCTTCCAGCACTTGTGCGACGGTGAGGTCGAGCACCACCGGCTCACCGATCTGGTCGGAGTAGTAGGCAAACTTCTTGTCGTTCAGTGGGCTCCGCAACACCCCATCGGAAACCAAGAGCGCTTCGGTATAGGCGACGTGCCCCGCCAGTTCACCGACGCTGAGTAGGCTCGGGTGCGCCCGCTTCCACAAGTCTTCGTCGCTCAGCCCCTCGAACGCGAGTGTGAATTCCCAGTGCCCCTCGTCCCACGCGGCGATCAGCGACTCAGCGTTTATGCCCATGGGTGGATCATAGCCCATACCCATCAGCCCCTCGTCTACATGCTCCCTTGCGCCCTTCATTGCGCGTTGAATCGCCTAGGGTTGCGCAACTCTCTACTCGTGCGATAATCCGTCATGCCACAAGATCTGTGGAACGAGGTAGAGAACCTCGAGCAATTAGAGGCGTTCCTTGTGCATGTCGGCTACTTTCACGACGGGATCATAAAGGAGATCCACTGGGTAAACCGCGACTTCGTCAACTTCAACCTCGGCATGAAACCCTACAAACTAGCAGAAGCGCGGATACTGGTTCAAAGGCAGTGGCGCGACCCTTCTGCGGTCGAAATGACATTTACGGATGTCTGGAGGCTCAATTTGGACACGGTAGAGCTCATTTTCGAAAGTGCTGCCAGGATGGAACAATCTTCGTCTTCTGTCGGCAAACCTCGTCAGTTGCTTGTTCTAACAATGGAGGACAGCGAGATCGCTTTCTCAAAGATGCGCTGGAGAGACGCCTCCGATTGGATGGGCGAGACCGTGCGCTTTCAGTCTCCTTCCTGACTTCGGAGAAGAAGCACCACTAGTCGTCTGCCGCCACGGGCGCCGATAGACTCTTGTCGTACATTCCGGTGCGGTCGAAGCAGCAAGGGCGGCGGTTACCCTTGCTCATCTTGTCCAGAGCGACGCTGATCCGCTTGGCGCGCGTCTCCGCCTTCTTGCCGCTTACAATCCAGAAGATCCAGTCGCGGCGCGCCATCGGCGTGATGCTCGACCAGGTTTCGAGCGCTGTCGCCCCGGCGCCAGCGAGCGCCATTTTGAAGTCCGCCGGCACCTTGGGCTCAGGCTCCTTCGCCATCGGTACGAACTCGAGCGCCACCGTGTCGCCGGGCTTTGCTCTCGACTTCGCAAGAAGCGCCTTCTCCACCTTCATCCAATGCCCGCCATCCCCGTCGGGAAGAAGCGTCGTCCAGAACTCGACGCCGTTGAACGTCCCCTCCACCGACACCATGCTGCGCGCAGGCAGCTTGTCGCTCTCCTCCTGAGGCAGGCGCAAGAACGCCCACAGCGCCTTCGGCTCCCCCGTCGGACGGCAGATCTTCGCTTCGAACCTGACCTTGACGAAAGTCCTCGCCACATCGATAAGTCTATCCTGCGCGCCAAACTGCTTGTCGTGCAACGTGCCCACAAAGAGCCCCTAGGTGATCGGGCAAACGGGAACCGACTACAAGTCTGCCGATGTAAGGGACAATAGAGCACGTTTGGCACAATCTACACAGGTTTGAACAAGTGAGAAAGAACATCCTCCCAACCCCTGCTCTCTTGCTCATTTCCGCAACTGTCACAGCACCCGGATGTGTCGCGCAGTTACAGACCGCAACGGCAGGCTCCTCCCCGTTTCACCCGACCAACGACCTGATCCTTCCCGGCGTTGGGCATGCCACAGATCTTGCAGTTCACGACATGGATCAAAACGGCGTCGCCGACATCGTCGTCATGGACGGTCAGACAAGGACGATCACAGTCTTCTATGGCGGCAAGGGCCTGCACTTCGACGCGTCGGACAAAGTGGAAGTTGCGGCCGGCGCGAGCGCAAGCAGTTTCGCACTAGGCGACTTCAACAAGGACGGCAGGCCAGACATCGCAGTGGGCCACCACGACACCAACGAAGTCTGGATCATCTCTGCGACGGGCGAGAAGAGTTTCGACGAACCAAAGAAAGCGCGCCTCAAAGTGCGGGAGCCGCACGCGCATCGGATCGTTACCGCCGACGTCAACAACGACGGCACACCCGACATCTTGCTTGCCGAGTCCGATGAAGCAGGCGCCTGGGTGCTGCTGTGCGACGGCAAGGGCGGGTTTGCGCCATCGAGCGGATCACCACTCAGTACCGGCAGGCACCCTTACGTAGTAGCGACGGGCGACTTTAACAACGACGGAAACATGGACTTCGCGACGCCGAACTGGCACGACCGGTCTGTCAGCGTCTTTCTCGGCGACGGAAAGGGAGGATTCACGGCCGCACAAGGCGGCCCGGTGACCGGCCTCAGGGCTCCGACGGAACTCGGTGTGGGAGACGTGACCGGCGACGGCAATGCTGACATCGTCGTCGGCAACAACGGCGAACGTGGACTGCAAGTCCTGGTCGGTGACGGCAAAGGTGGCTTCAGCCTGGGCGCGGTCCACGACCTTGACTCGCCCGGCGCAAGTTACCGACCAATAGTCGCCGACCTCGACGGCGATGGAAGGCTCGACGTGGTCGCCACCGCGACGCGCGGGGCTGACACGTTCTGTTGCTGGCTCAGCCAGGGCGATGGGCGCTTCACAAGTCCGATCGTGTTAAGGTGCAAGGATACGGCGAGTTCGGTCTGCGTCACAGACCTGAACGGCGACGGTATGCAAGACCTCGTTGTCGGCACCGGAAACGGAAACGACACCCTCGTCTGGTTTGGACAAAGTAAATAGTGGCATCCGCGTCCACAGATCGGGGCAACCGCCGGTCACTTCCGAGTCATCGTCCCGTCCATGAGAATCGACCAACCCTGGCCCGTGTCCATCTCCACGCTCTCAGTGTATAGGTCGTCCGCACTCTTGGTGTACGTCGCGCGGAACGACGCTTTGTCGTGCATACCAGGGAACTCCATCGGTTCGCTGGTCATCACGAGGGTCTGGTCGTTGAGATGGCCGCGCAACTCCATAGAGGACGGTCCACCGCTGTCATACCAATGAGCGACGTACTCTTTCTTCACCGGATCATAGGTAATCATTTCGAGGGCTTGCACCGCTATGCCTCCAAGTTTGCCGTCGTGTCGGGATTCGATCCACATCCCGCCCAACGTCTCCTTCGTCGTGATCGAACCCACGAGCGGAATCGCCTGGTCCGACCCCGGCTGGTACATCTTCATGTCCGATGAAAAGTCTCCCATCATGAAGCTGAGAGCCTTCAGCTCCGGCGGCGGCGCGGCTTGCTCTTGCCGTGCAGTAACAAGGACCGTCGCGAGAACGAGTGCAATTGTCATGTCTTCTTTCCTATGTAAGCGCGATTATGGCTCACTTGCTATGCAACGAATCTGAAAAAGCGATTAACTTGCGACACAAGACAACATAGACTATCAACGGGCCAAGGGAACCGTATACTCTTTTCGTGGGTACGCCGAACAGGCACAAGATCCCGCGAGGTTCACTACGAGCGAAGAATCTTCTCCATCGCCTTCCCTTTGGCCAGTTCGTCGATCAGTTTGTCCAAATAGCGGATCTCGCGCATGAGCGGCTCCGCAACCTCTTCGACGCGCACGCCGCACACCACGCCCTTGATCAGTCCGCGGTTCGGGTTCATCTTCGGCGCGTCGCCGAAAAACTCCTCGAACGTCGTCTCCTTCTTGATCTGCGCCTCCAACTGCTTCTGGGTGTACCCCGTCAGCCACCTGATGGTCTCGTCGACCTCATCCTTCGTCCGCCCCTTCCGCTCCGCCTTGGCGACGTAGGCCGGATACACGTTTGCGAACGGCATGGAGTAGATGCGGTGCTTCTTCATGTCAACTCCCGGCGTGTTGATCCGCGAGTATGGCAGGAGAGTTTGGGAGTGCGCCCCGACGTGTCGGGGCGCTCTTGCAGCGTTCGGCCTGAGGCGAAGGAGGTCTTCAGTGCTCGGTACGGGGCGTACCCAGCCTGAAGTTACGTGCTAGTACACCGAACACAGTGATACACTTCTTGTGAAGGCCAGAGAATGGACAACGAGGACACTAAGCGAAGACCGTTCCCAATACTCCCAGTGGCGATTTCGGTTACTGTCGTATCGTTGCTTGTCACTGCGGTCGCCACCGGTCGCACCTCCTGCCCCAGCCTCGGGTTTGACGCCATGCTTCTGCCGGGCCAGACTGTCTCA
>DATLWQ010000408.1:0-4747 GCA_035576225.1 Fimbriimonadaceae bacterium
ACGCGCTGTTTGAAGCCGTTGATCATGCGCGGGTAGTCCTGGTCGGTCGTAAGAACCTCGTCGCCCGGCTGCAAGTCAATGCCGTTGATCGCAATGAGCAGCGCCTCGCTCGCGTTGCGCGTGATCGCCATCTCTTCGCGGTCGCAGCCGAAGGTCTTTGCCAAACGCGTCCGCACGCGCTCGACCTCCGGTTCCAGGTGACGCCACATGTGGTAGGCGGGCGCCTGGTTTGAGTACTCAAGCTGTCTTTCGAGCGCCTCGAGCACGATGCGAGGCGATGGGCACACGCCACCGTTGTTAAAGTTGATCAGGTTGCGGTCCTGGGTAAAGGCGGCCTGCACCTGTGACCAGAAGTCCTCGTCCTGCGCAGCCTGCTGCGGGTCGTTGTCCACCCACTTGATCGCTTTTTCGACGATATCGAGGCTACTGTTGTGGAACGCGGCGACGATGGCCGCGGACTCGATGAACTCTCGGCGCGTGAGCATTCTGCGGGTTTACCCGCTTGTCGCGCGCGAGAACCAATAGTCAGGCACGCCAGACTGCGCCGACGAGTTGTGGGGCCGCGGCGAAACAGACGAGCGCGTAGCCCGCAAGCGCGACGAGCCCCTCGACGCCACCCTCGACCGTGCCTGCGCCCAGACCGCACCGTAGCGCGACGACGCCCAAGAACACGACCGGGACGAGCAACGGCAAGGCGACCGCTCCGGCCAGAAGCCATCGGTTGCTCGCGCCAAGGACGAGCGCTCCACAAAAACTCGTGCCGCCGGCTAATGCGAGCGAGAGGAAGAACAGCCCGAGGACGAACATCCACGGGCGTTGCACCACGACATCGGCCATCACGACGAACACCGTACCGAGCACGGCGGACGCAGCAAGCATTTGCATACCGTTCGCAAAGAGTTTGCCAAAGTACGCGGCCGACGGATCGGCGATCAGCATCAGGAGCGGGAACGTGTTCTGCTCGTCCTCGACAATGAGCGTGCGCGGCACCGTGACGACCGCCGAGAAGACAAGCGCGACGACGAGCAGCGCGGCGGCAAGACCGGGCGACGGCTTGTCGGCGATGCTCGCGAAAACGATCGTCACGACTGCGAGGAACCCAAAGAGGCCCGCGGTGAAGAGGCCGTGCTTCGAACGCAGTTCCGTGCGCAGCTCCTTGGTGAGCAGTGCGCGCACCTGGCTAATCCAAGTCGAGTTCATGCGTCGCAAGCCTCCTATCGATCGGGTCGTTGGTCGCGATGACGACCGCACATCGCTGCTTTTGTTCGTCGACGATCTGTTCGACGAGCGTGCGCCCTGCGCCGTCGAGCGCAGCAGAAGGCTCATCGAGGAGCAGGATCTGCGGAGAGTGTTGAATTGCGAGCGCAAGTTTCAGGCGTCCGCGCATCCCCGTGCTGAACTCACCTGCCGGTTGGTCGACCGCGTCCTTGAGACCGACGTGCTCGAGGAGTGCGACGGTGTCCGTGCTCTTACCTCGCAATTCACCTGCAAGATCCAGGTGTTCGCGCGCAGACAGTTGCGGCCACACGGCGAGGTCGATCGCGGAATAGCCGAGCGTCCCAGTTCGCTCCACCTTCCCTTCGGTCGGCGAGAGCAGCCCCGCGAGCATGCGCAACAGGGTCGACTTGCCGCTGCCGTTGCTCCCGAGCACGCACAGGACTTGACCCTGCGAGACTTCGATCTCCACACCTCGCACGATCCATCGAGGGCCGAAGCGTCGCCCGAGCCCGGTGCAAGAGATCAGGGCCATGGCAGCAACTCCGCTTTGATCAGCCCCTTCCCGGTCCGGAGCGTATATCGACCGATGAACCGCGCGTGCGAGCCTCCCTGACAGATGGGCACGCCGTTGACGACCTCCGGCTGTTCCAGTACGTTGTGCGAATGTCCGCCGAGGATCAGATCGATGTCGGCGCACTCTTGTGCGAGCCTTCTGTCGTGGCTGAGCCCGATGTGCGTCAGGGCGATGACGAAGTCCGCCTTCTTCTTTAGCCTTGCGCCGAGGGCGGCGCCTACCTCGACCGGCTGATCCCAAAGGTACTGACTGGCGGCCTGGGTCGCCATGCGCTCCGTGACCATCGGCACCATCACACCAAAGACGGCAATGTGGATCCGCTTTGTCTCAAAATCCGCGTGGTCAGGAAACGGACGCTTGCCCTTCTTGTCCTTCCAATTGGCGCAGACGACCGTCGTCTCACAGCCTTGGAACTTTGCGTTCACGCCCTTCTTGAGCGGATGAGACTCCCTGTTGCCAGGCACCATCGCGCTGCAATCCAGCGATGCGAGCAGCGGCCAGGCAGCGTCGGGGCGGACCGGGACGGCAAGGTTTCCTGCGCGGACGAGGTCGCCGGTGTCGAAGTAGAAGTCGGCCTTCTCACGCACGCGACCGAGATAGGCGGCCTTTTCTTGCGTGAGTTTTCCGTGCAGGTCGTTGGTATGGACCAGGGTGATGTCCGGCACCCTTGCCTCCCGTGCTAGGTCGGGAACGCTCGGCCCGCGAGGACGTCCAGCACGATCATCAGCACCAAGAACACGGCACCGAGCGACGCGGTGAGGACAAAGAGTTTGTCCTCGAAACTCGCCTTGCCCTTGAAACTCGTACGGACACCAGTCGATCCGCCCGACATCGCGTCTCCCTTGCTCGTGATGACGACGAGCAGCACGAAGAAGAACGCCAGGAAGAAGGACAGTCCAGTGATGATCTTATAGGCGATAACCAACGCAACGACCTCTTGGGGCCTACAATAGTACCCGCCAGGCCTCAGGCAGGTGCAGGAGGTTTAGGACGCTCGTTGCGATCAGGCTGGCGAGCGCAGCCCCGATCATGACGTGGATGATCCCGCCCGAGACGATGCGCCGCAACAGGTTCGCCCTGAGGCGGGGCGCGGCAGCCGAGGCTGCAAGGAGCTCCTTCCCCGCCTTGATGCCGCTTTCGAGTTGTTCGTCGTTCGGGGTCTTGGTTGTGAAGAGGTATTGGAGCAGGTTGCCGACCGGCTGCCAGAGAAAGAGCGTAATCAGCGCGGCTACGAGCGCCCTGACGTCGTCATAACGCGTCCACTGCCACTCGAAGAACCCGATGAAGAGCATCGCTCCCGCGGCCAGGTTGGTGCCACAGCGCGGGTGTACGCGGGGCATGCGGCGCACGACCTCCGGGACGAGCGGCTCGCCGCGCTCGATGGCGTGCACGACCATGTGCTCTGCGCCGTGCGTGCCTGAGAGCGGAGCCAGCCGGAGCCCGACTAGGAACAGTGCAGTCGAGGCGACGCTCATCAACGTGCCTACGGTCTCGTTGTTGTGGTCGAGGTGGGCGAGTTGCACGAGCGCGGTAACCACGAGCGAAGCCACGAGGACGATGCCGAACAGGTAGGCGCCAGCCGCAGCAAGAGCGACCCCGCGTGGCCCTCCCGTGACGACGCCGTTCGTCAGATAGACGCCGAACGGGGTGGCAAGTCCGCCGACGATCTGCGGCCGGTATCGGAGGGTCGGTCTGTGAAAAAGGCGCGAAGGGGTCAGGACGCCGACGACCTCGAGAGCCTCGTCGACGACGACCGCAGCCCGCCGGCCAGAGGTCTCGAAGAGACGGAGCGCCTCGGCGCCGGTCGCACTCTGCTGTAGCACGACGGGGTCGTTGTCCATTACTCGCTCAATCGGCGAGTCGGGGTCGATGCCCAGGGAGAGGGCCCGATGGAGAGTGTTCTCGTCGATGATCCCCGCGACCGTCCTCCCCCTTGCGACGGGCAAGGCGGTCAGGCCGGAATCGGCCAGGGCGTGGGCGGCGGCCCGGACCGAAGCACCGACCTGCACCGGATCGTTGTGCGCGGCAAGCGCACCCACGGGCATGGCGAGGGGATCGGCGACGGGCTGGAACGGGTGCATGGAGTGGCGGGCGAGGCTCTTCGTTGATTGTACTACGAACCGGCTCGGCACTGCGTCTCGGAGGGAGGGGAATAAGTCGCGAGGGAACAGATACGCACACCATAGGGCGCTCGGCGTTCGATCGGCGCTCCGGTAACCTCCTGACATGCCAGAGTTTTCCTTCTCCTCCCTTGAGCCTTACCTCGACTCGCTCGTGCCGGAACGGCACCACGAACTGCAGAAGATGGAAGCCTACGCGGCTGAGAAGGGGTTTCCGATCGTCGGCCCGGCATCCGGGATGTTCTGCTACATGGTCGCCCGGATGGTCGGTGCGCGAAGCGTGTTCGAACTCGGTTCGGGGTATGGCTATTCGACCGCTTGGTTCGCGAGGGCGGTCGATGAGAACGGGGGTGGGGTCGTACACCACGTCGTCTGGGACGAGGATCTCTCCAAGATGGCGCGGCAGCACCTTGCGGCGCTTGGCTACCCGGCGACCGACTCGGGAGCGAAGGCGAAGACAATGATCGACTACACGGTCGGCGAGGCGGTGGCCGCCTTCAAACAGCACGAGGGCCCCTTCGACCTGGTTTTCAACGACATCGACAAACAGGCGTACCCGGAAACGATCGAGCCCGTTACGGCGAGACTGCGAAAGGGGGGCGCGTTCATCACGGACAACGTCGTGTGGTCGGGAAGGGTGCTTGAAGGCGACGACAGCGACCAGACGAAGGCGATCATGGCGTTCAACTCGCGCATGGCTTCAAGCGAGGACTGGGCGACGACGGTCGTGCCGATCCGCGACGGCCTGCTCCTGGCTCTTAGACGCTGACCCTTCCCGCTAGGGCCCTGAAAGCCATAATGGAGCCTCGGATGGCGGAATCCAAGTCCACCATGG
>DATLWQ010000409.1:0-2321 GCA_035576225.1 Fimbriimonadaceae bacterium
CCATCCGATCGACACGAGCCTGCGCGTCTACAACTCCGTCCGGTTTTTCAACGCGATGTTCGGCACGCCGATCGCGGTCTTCGTGACGCTCGGCGGGCTCGTGACGCGGAGGTTCGGTGCAAAGGCGACGTTCGCTCTGAACAACCAGGCAGAGGAAGAGGTGCTGGAACTGTTGGAGGAGGCGGAGGAGAGCGGCGAGATCGAAGAGGAGGAGCGAGAGATGGTGGCGAGCGTCTTCGAATTTGGCGACACGGTCGTGCGGGAAGTGATGACACCGCGCGTCGATCTGGAGGCCGTACCGATGGACGCGACGTTGCAGGACGTCGCAAGGCTCGTGGAGATCAGTGGGCACTCGCGGATCCCTGTGTATGAGGGGACCGATGACACGATCCTTGGGATCGTGCACGCGAAGGACGTGCTGAGTGCGCTCATGGATGGCAGCGCCGACCGCCCGTTGCGCGACCTGTTGCGGCCGACGATCTTCGTCCCGGAGAGCAAGCCGCTGCACGACCTGCTGCAGGAGATGCGACAGGCGAAGACGCAGATGGCGGTCGTGCAGGACGAGCACAGCGGTACTGCGGGCGTCGTGACGATCGAAGACATCGTCGAAGAGGTGATGGGGGAGATCGTCGACGAGTACGACGAGGACCTGCCGACGATCGTCACGCTCGACGAAGGGTTCGACTCGGACGGAAGGATGGAACTGGACGACGTCAACGAGGTCGTCGGTACCTCGTTCGAGAGCCAGGAGTTCGACACGATCGGCGGATTCGTGTTCGGGCTCTTCGGTCGTCAGCCCAAGGAGGGCGAGAGCGTCGAGCGCGACGGACTGAGGTTCACCATCACCGAGACCGACGGGAAGCGGATCCAGCGGTTGTTCATCGACCGGCTGCCCGAGAGCGCAGTGCCCGAAGAGAGCACCGCGAACTAGCGCATGACGCCCTGGTCGGCGCGCTCCTGTGCGATCTTGATGTCTTTTTCCAATCGCTGTCGGGCGAACTCGACCTCCTCATCGCTCGCGTCCCTAGAGATGAAGATCGGGTCGCCGAAGACCATGAGGCAGCGCGCGAACGGAAGCGGGACCATGTAGCGGTCCCACGTCGGTGCGTGCCACTTGCGCGATGCGGCGACGCCGACGGGCACAAGGGCCGCACCGGACTTCTTGGCCATGAGCATGACGCCCGACTGCACAACGCCGCTCGGCCCGCGAGGCCCGTCGGGAGTGAACGCCATCGTCTCGCCCTTCTTGAGCACACGGATCGACTCGGCCGCCGCCTTCGCTCCACCGCGCCCTGTCGAGCCGCGGATCGTGTTAAAGCCGAACATCGTGAAGATGCGGTTCTGCATCTCACCGTCGCGCGAGCGGCTGATGATGGTCCACAGCCCTTTGTTGCGGAAGAACAGCGCCGCGAGGAACGTGCGGCCGTGCCATCCGAGAAAGACCTTGCCGCCCTCCATCTGTTCGTAGGCCTCGTAGCCGACCGCGCGGATGCGCAGCGTCGCGCCGATGAGCCTCGCAACGATGTAGACGAGCGGCGGGAGAACACGGCCGCGGATCGAGCGCCACCAGCGCTTCATTGGATGAGCCCCTTCGCTTTCGCGAGTTCGGTGGCCGCGTGGAACTGGTAGTCGGACTGCAGTTCTATAAGGAGGGTCTCGTCCCCCGTCTCTTCGGCGAGCGCGAGGAGCGCGTAGGGGCGCTCGGTGTCAGCCTTGTCTGACTCCACGACGCTCTTGAGGAGCGCGATCTTCGCGTCGTGCCCGACCTGGTGTGCGAGCCTCATGCGCTCTGTGGACGGCACCTGTGCTAGGGCTCCGATGCGCTCAAGGCGCTCGATCGCCCGCTCGCGCTCGGAACTGTGGGAGAGCAGGCCCTTGAGCAGGCCGACCTGGCGGTGCGTGTCGCCCATCGCTTGCAGGGACTCTACCGCCTGCCACGCGGCGCCGACGTCGTCGGGATGGGCGGACAGGTGCCGCTCTGCGGCCTTGAGCGCAGCCGCGGGGCTGCGCTCGGCCATCGCCGACATCTCCTCGCGCCCACGCTCGCGACTGACGTCCTTCTGCGCACGGAAGACGAAGGCGAGCGCGAGTCCGGCCACGACGCCGCCGATGTGTGCGACGTACGACGTTCCTCCCGCCTCTCCAAACTTGACGAACGCGCCGACCGCCTGGAGCAGGACCCAGACGAGGGCGATCGCGGCGACGGGCACCCGGATGGTCGGAGCGAGCGGAACCCTGTGCCGGACGTACCGGACGCAGCAGTAGCCGACGCACGCGGCGATCGACGAACTCGCGCCGATCATGGTCCACCTCCGATGGCC
>DATLWQ010000410.1:0-1944 GCA_035576225.1 Fimbriimonadaceae bacterium
GTGAAGTAGCCCGCGCCAAGGAACGAGAGGCCACCTATTGCGAGGCACAGCAGCACAACGACGCGAACTTGTTTTTCTCGCGTGGCCGCCGCTAGCCTTTCTTCTTTAATTAAGTTGACAAATGGCATGCTGTTTCTCCTCGATGGCTATGCCGCCTTCGAGTGGGCCCGTAGTGCGAGCCCTGAAGCGACGGCCAGTTCAAAGCCGTGGCTCTCTGCGTCACCTTCGGCCCCGATGAACCGAGAGCAGTCGTACACACCCGCCGCAACAGTTTCGATGTCGAGCTTGTAGGTCATGTACTCAGCGAGTCCGGGCATCCGCGCTGCGCCGCCGGAAACAATGATCTTCGTCACCGGTTTCGCTTCGCCTTGGTCCGTCTGCTGGGACTGGTAGTAGTTCAGCGAGCGTCGGATCTCGCGGAACAGGTCGTCGATGTGAGGCTGGATCACCCGCAGCGGCGGGTTCTCCACCGGGCCCTTGGCGTCCACGAGCTGAGTCAAGTCCAGTTGGGACTTGCCCTTCTCCGCGTCCGCGAAGTCCAGTTTGAAATAGCTCTGCAGGGCGCTCGTGAGCGTGTTCCCCGCTTGCGGGATCGAGCGCGTCATCGCGAACACGCCTTTCGAGATCACGCTGACGTTGGTGGTCGTCGCTCCGATGTCGACGAGCGCGACCGTGCTCTCTGCCAGTTCGCTCTCGGTGTCCGACTCTACGAGCGCACGGTACATCGCAAACGCCTCTATGTCTACGATCTCGACTTCGAGTCCGGCCTTGGAGCAGGCGTCGAGCCTCGACTTGACGATCTCCCTCGGCGCGGCGACGATCAAGACGTCCATTTGATTGTCCGGCGCGTCTCCGAGAATCTCAAACTCGATGAACGAGTCCTCGATCGAAGAGGGTACGTACCGGCCCGCCTCGAACCGGATCGACTTGCGCAGCGTCGCCTCCGGCATCCGTGGGATGCGGACGTTGCGGACGATGACCGAACCGCCGGCCACGCCGATGATCGCGCTCGTCGCGCTGATCCTTGCGGACTTCAACGCCATTCGCAGGGCGTCAGCGACCGCGCCGGGATCGACGACCACGCCGTCCTTGATCGAGTCTTCGGGAGTCTCGAACTCTCCGTGGCGGCTCAGCGACCAGTGGCGCCCGTGCGCATCGATCTGGGCAACCTTGATCGTGTTCGTACCGAGGTCAACGCCGACGTATGCTTGCTTTCTGAATAGTTTAAGCGACATCTTGTTCGTCCTCCGACTGGATCGACTGCATCGCCAGCCAATCATCGAGGTTTGATTTGGGGAACCGGTAGCGACCGTCGAGTTCGACGGCAGGAATCTCGCCGTCGTCGACCAGCCTTTCCAACTTGCTCGGGCTCAGCCGCAAATAACTTGCGGCTTCGCGAAGGGTCAAGACGGAGTGCTGCCCGGCCATGATCGCCTTGAGCATTCCCGCCATCTGCTCACCGCTCAGGAAGATCTCGAGCCTGACGGCGTTGCCGCCGACGAGTCCTGCACTGAGCGGTTCCGGCGCGGGACTCTGGGTCTCGTGGAATTCGTTGAGGTTCTTCATGGCTGTCTCTGTGATGGACACTTCGGAGGGGCTCTGCGGCGTGCCGATTCTTACAGGCTTTGGCGGGACCGGCGGAGCCGGCTCGTCGATCAACCCGCGGTTAGCGGCCTTCCTGATCGCATCGGCCAAGTTCACGCGGCCATCCCTCCCGTGTACTCGTCGGCGACTTCGTGAGTCAGGAAGCCGTCCACCATCTTCTCCTTTCGCGCCATCGCCATCAACATGGCGTTGTCGGCGAGTTGGAGGATCACTCTCGGCGCTCCCTTGCTCATCTTGTGGATCTCGTGGATCGCGTCGGGGGTGAAGGGGCACTTGTCTGAGGAGTAGCCTGCCACGCGGAGACGGTGCATGATCAATTCTCCAGAATCGAACTCGTCG
>DATLWQ010000411.1:0-10559 GCA_035576225.1 Fimbriimonadaceae bacterium
TACGATATAGGAGGCACGGTGGAATTGTCTACCACCGAGCTTCATGCCGTCGACTTCCATTTCCTGATCCATTTCCTGCACTTCAACACCTTGGCGCTTGAGTGCCTCGATCAACATCGCCTGGTTGCCTCCGTTCGGGTCGTCGGCAGGGAACACGTACGCCGCTGGCCCCTCGTTTTGCGGCTTCATCACCGAGTGCTTCGACTTGATCCAGAAGTTCCGCATGAACTTCTCGCGCTCGGTCGCAACTTTGTTCAGTCCGATCAGCGCTCCCGTCTCCATCAGGTTGGTGTTGTCTCGGATCGACCACTTGACCTGCGGAAACGGCGGGTTGGGGCGGTACCACTGGCGCGAAGTATCGCCACTGGCGCTCCTGATCCCTGTGTCCGCACCGTTGCCACCAAACGTCTCATAGAACCGCCCGATCCCGTTGTGGCCGTGTGCGACGGTCATCCCATAGTTCGCGGCCCAGCCGTCGAAGAACCCGTGCGTCCACACGCCAGGCACCCCCATGGCAGTCATCTGCCCGACCTCGTTGTAAGCCAGTTCGTGCCACTCGTCTACGACGATCGGATCGAGCCACGGGTTGTAGGGGCCCGTGCCGGTCGAAATGTAAAGATAAGGCACTGACTCGTGCAGGTCGTGGAACACCAGCGGCTTGTCCTCGAGCCAACGCTGCGTGATCGCCTTGCTCAGTTGGAGCGAGAGCAGCATCCCGTCGCGGTTGTCGTCGTGTCCGACATAGTCGCCCCAATAGACGAGCGGGATCTCGGGCTTGTCAGGGTGCGCCTTGCGATAGCGATACAGGTCCACCACCCGGTCGCGCCCGTCGACGTCCAGCGCCGGCGTGATCATCGTGACCGCGCCGTCGCGGATCGCCTCAACTCGCGGGTCGTCCGAAGTGGCAAGCCGGTACGCCAGTTCCATCACCATCTCGGGCGGGCCGCTCTCTGGAGCGTGCATGCCCGCTGTGAACCAATAGAACGGCCGCGCTTGCTTGATGAGCGCCTCCGCCTCCTTGTCCGTCGTTTTGCGCGGGTCGCCGAGCCGCGCGTTGATGTCTTTCAGGTAGTCGAGATCCCTTATGTTCTCCTCGCTGCTGACGTAGACTACGATGATGTCCTTGCCCTCCTCGCTCTTGCCGATCCGCTCGACCTTCACGCGCGGCGAGGCGGCGGCCAACTTATCCATGTAGGCGTAGATGTCTTTGCTGTAGTCGAGCACGTCTGGCGCACCGACGATGTGCCCCAGCACATCGGAGGGCGTCGGAACTGACTTGCTTGAAGGTAGGGTGTCCACCCAGTCGGTCAGGAAGAACGGCTCGGTCGTGTACTCCTTGATCTTGGCGGAATACGCCTGGTCGATGTTCGCTGGCGCTATGGTGAGGGCCAACAGGGCGGCGGTCCACGTCATGCGGGCGAGTCTACACGCAATGTGGGCCGCAGCAAGCCTGCCGCGGCCCACATTAAGGACACGTGCCCTGGCTAGTTGCCGAACTTCTTGTCGAGCTGGGTCCCCAGCGTCTTGAAGATTGTCTCACCGCGCAGCGTGTGCGCGTCAGCGAGGATCTCGCCAGTGTCACCGTCCACGAGGAATTCGGCGGGGATCGCCTGGATTCCGTACAACTGGGCGACGCGTGCGCTCCAATACTTGCCGTCGTACACCTGTCGCCAAGGCATGTTGTGGTCTTTGGTGAACTGGTTGAGGTGATCTAACTGGTCCTTTTGGTCGAGGCTTATGCTAAGGATCTCAAAGCCCTTCGGGTGGAACTGCTCGTACGCCTTCGTCACGTTCGGCAGTTCTCCGACGCACGGGCCGCACCAGGTCGCCCAGAAGTCGAGCATCACAAGTTTGCCTTTGAACGACTCTGGGAACTTGATGTGCGTTCCGTCCGTGGTGTCCGCTTCGAACGGAGGAATCTTCCTTCCTACCGACAGGTTCGGCGGAATCGTCACTGCGGCAACCTCTGTCGCGGACTTGCTGATCGAGAGCAAATTGTTCGCTAAGGCGCTGACATCGAGTTGGTAAGAGGTACCTCCAATGTTGAACGGCTTGCTGACCAGATAGTGCTCATACCTGCCGTCGAACTTGCCGTCGTCGTCCCGGTCCACCATGACCCAAACGTTCATGCTCGTGAAGTCCCCCGTGCCGCTCCGGTCTGCGACGAGCACCTTGTGCGGGCCGTCGGCAAATTGTGACGAGCCAGTCAAGGCGTAGTCCGGGTAGTAAAGAAGGACGTTCTTGATCGCGGCGCGGCTCGGGTCGTCCGGGTCGAACATATACACGCCGAAACTCAGTTTTTGGTTGAGTTGCGGATGCATCAGAGCGAACGAACCAATGTACTTCGCGTTGCCCTGCCCTTCGTTGTTCGTGGCCTTCCACTCGTTGCCGGAGTCGTTTGTCAGATCGCCGTCCCCGTTCGTGTCGGCGTAGAAGTTTGAACCGTCGACCGCGATAATGAACGACTTCTTGCCGTTAGCGGCACCAAACTCGAGCACACCGTACATCGGCGATTTCATTGATGGCGCCTTGCGAAGGCCCTCGGGCTTCTTGTCGGTCAGTTGTAGTCTTTGTGGCTGATAGCCGCCCATGACCGGCATGGCGCCGCTGGGCATCATGACGAGTTTTGTCCCGGCTCCTCCCGAGAGGGCGATCGATAGGATTAGTCCAGTTAACATTGGTGTCCTCTGTTGTTTTCGGTTACGTTCTAGGCTACGTGACGAGTTCCTTACCTTTAGGACGCAGTCGCGACGCGTTTGAACCGCATAGCCTGGTTGATATGACGCTCGTTGTGCTGCTCGAGCAGCTTGAAGACGTCTCCTAGCCTGAGTTTGAGCGCCTTGGCCACCGGCGAAGTTATTCTCGTCTTGACGATGTCCTTGCCCTCGCTTGCATCGAGAAACTCCTCGATGGCAGTCAGTTGGTCTAGGACGCGTTGGACGATGTCGTCCGGGACTTTCTTGTAGTCGGGCTCCAAAATCTTCGGCACGGGAGTGTTCTTGCCCCCAGTCGGGCCGACCATCTGGATGAACCGCGATCCGAAAAAGCCGGGCTTGTACTCCTGGTTCTCCTTCTCCTTCTTCTCCGTGTGGAGCACCACGTCCGACATCTTGACGAGGTACTTGTCGTTCGCTAGCCAAATGTGGAGGAAGACTTGCCCGAGGCTCCAGGTCTTCTCGTCGGGCCGGTATTGGAGTTGCTCCGGCGTCAGGTCCATGAAGTTCTCTTCGATCCGTTTGTACTGAGACTGGAAGGCCTTTCTGAGCGCTTCTCTGTACTGGGTGGTCTGCATTTTGGCTTGTGGTTCCGATGTCGTTGGGTGAGAAACCCTCCCTACTGTATCAGGTCCCGGCAGTCCGGCACAATTCCCGACCGGGCCCATTAGGGTAAATACGCCGCGTGAAGCGGCTTAGCCACCTTGGTTACATCGCCCTCGGAGTCGTGGCCCAGTTCGAGCCCTGTTCGGCGTATCGGGTCATGATGGCGTTCCAGACCTCGGGTTCGTCCTACTATTCCGGCAGCGCTGGCGCCATCTATCCGCTCCTGAGGCGATTGGCGGCCGAGGGGCTGGTCTCGGTCGAAAAGAAGAGGCACGGCAAGAGGGAGCGCAAGACCTACTCCGTGACCAAGGAGGGCATGGCCCAGTTCCGGCGATGGACCTTGACGATCGACCCGAAGGACGACGTCGCCTTCCTCGTCGACCTGATACGGACCAGGGTCAGCCTCCTCAGTTCCTTCCCCAAGGCAGATAGGAAAAAGTTCTTCGTGTCGGCGAGGCAGCAAGTCGCGGCGCATATCGACGACATTAAACGGATGCTGAAGGATGGCGATGAATTGACCGAGTGCGACATCGCTGCCGTTGAAGGCGTCTTGGCAAGCGAGGAAGCGCGGCTCAAGTGGCTCACGCTGATCGAAAAGAGGCTCGCCTGAATGCCTGCAGCCTCGATCAGCGAGTTTGTGATCCTTGCGGTCGTCCTCGCCGTGACGCCTGGGGCGGACACGATGGTCGTCTTGCGCAATGCTGCCTCGCAAGGTACGACCGCGGGCCTCGCGACGACAGTCGGCATCAAGATAGGTACCGCGGTGCACGCGACGCTGGCAAGCGTGGGCGTTGCTGCCTTGCTTCTTCAGTACTCAGGCTTCTACACGGTGCTGAAAGTGCTTGGCGCTGCTTACCTCGTCGCGCTTGGAGCGATAGGCATAGTGCGCGCCGTGCGTAACAGCAATAAGTCCGTCACATCAGACAACGGGAGACAGAAGAGTCGGATGCAGTGTCTCGCCGAAGGGTTCCTATCCAATCTGCTCAATCCGAAGGTCGTGCTCTTCTATGTCGCTGTGCTTCCACAGTTCATCGCGCCCGGCGACCCCGTCGCGGCCACCGCACTTAAGTTGGGAGCGATCCACGTCGGTGCGTCGCTCGTTTGGCTCTGTCTCGTCTCCTTCTTCGTCGGTGCGGCGCAAACGTGGCTGCGCGCCCCGGCGGTCAGGCGCTGGGTCGAAATCACCTCGGGCCTTGCGATCGCCGCCTTCGGCTTTCGGCTTGCAATGTCGACGCGGTAGCCAAAAAGTAAAGCCCCTCCTCCCAAGGGGGAGAAGGGGCGGGTCCTCCAAAGGCAGGCTAGGGCCCCGACATGCCTTTCGGCACGATCGGGTCTTCACCCATCTGTTTCAGTTTCGCGTTGAAAGCCTTGAGGTCGTTGTCCTCGAGGTTCTTCATTTTCGCGACCTGCACGTCCAGCAACTTCGAGAGCATGTCGAAGACTTCGTATGTCGATTCAGTCGGGCCGAACTCGCTCCTCGCGACCATTCCCAGTAGCGCCGCCATGCGGTTGTTGAGCCTGATCGGATAGTTCAACAGGTCTTGTCCCGCCTGCGCCTTTGTCTGGTACACGGCGGTCTCGACGTCTTCGAACTTAGCCATCATCGCGTCGGCGTCGGACTTCATGTCCGCGTGTTTTTCGACCGCCTGGCCGACCTGCTCGCGGATGCTACGGATCTTCACGACGATGTCGTTCGCCTCGTCGGTCCGTTGAGAGATCTTCATCGCCAGGTCGAACGCCGCGTTCAGTTCTTTGTCGGTCGCCGGGCTGCGCGGGTCTTTGTTCCACCGGAACGTCCGCTCCAACGTCTTCCCGTCTACCGTCATCCGGACCGTGTAGTCGCCGGGAGGGGCCGTGATCGGAGCGGGGAACGCGCCCCACATGAGCATCTTGGGCGGATTCTTGTACGTCGCGTACTGCAGCCACTGCGAGACTCTGTGGGCGCCCTCGGACTTGTTCGGTGTCTGCGTTGCGAGGACCGTGCCGTGTTTGTCGAGGAACTCGAGTTTGACGTCTTTGGCGGTACTCGGAAGGTAGTAGTCCACCACGACGCCGTCCGGCGGGTTTTCTCCGACGGGCTCCCGTTCGCCGCTGGTGTCGGCGACTGGTCCGCGCCGACCGCCGCGTCGACCAGAGAATCCCGTTCGCATCCTGTTCGCGGGATCAGGCTGGAACAACACGGGATCTGAGTTGGACTGACCCATCGCCTCGCGTACGGGCGAAATGTCGTCGAGCACCCAGAACCCACGCCCGTGCGTCGCAACGACCAGGTCGTCGTCCTTGATCGTCAGGTCGTGGATCGGCACGATCGGCAGATTCATTTGGAAAGAAGACCAGTGGAAGCCGCCGTCGAAACTGACGTAGATGCCGGTCTCCGTTCCGGCGTAGAGCAGCCCCTTGCGGTGCGGGTCTTCCCGTACGACGCGAACGAACGCCCCGTCCGGAATCCCGTCGACCGCGGAGCGCCAGGTCTTGCCAAAGTCGTCCGTGATGTAGATGTGAGGCTGGAAGTCGTCGTTCTGGTGGTTGTCGACTGCCAAATACGCCGTGCCGGCGTTGAATGGCGACGCGTCGATCATGCTGCACCTGCCCCAATCGGGCATGCCCTTCGGCGTGATGCTCGTCCAGTTCTTGCCGCCGTTGCGCGTGACGTGCACGAGCCCGTCGTCCGATCCGGCCCACAGAACGTCCTTCGTGATCGGAGACTCGGCGAGCGTGAACACCGTCGCGTAGTACTCGACTCCAGTGTTGTCCTTCGTGATCGGCCCCCCGCTGGACTGCAGGGTCTTAGGGTCGTTCCTAGTCAGGTCGGGGCTGATCTTGTCCCAAGTCGTCCCGAGGTCGTTGCTCCTCAGCACGTACTGCGAGCAGCAGTAGATCACGTTCGGGTTGTGCGAACTGAAAAGGATCGGGAACGTCCACTGGAACCTCTGCACGAGGTCGATCGCGCCGTGCCCCATCGGGTTGTCCGGCCACGGGTCGATGCTTCGCCCAAGCCCGGTGTTATAGTCCATGATCTCCATCGAGCCGCTATAGTTGGCGCCGATCATGACGTTCGGGTCGTCCGGCTTGACGGCGACATAGCCGCTCTCGCCGCCGACCGTCGCCTGCCAGTCTTCAGTCGATATCCCACCGGGCGCGCGGCTCGCGATCCGTACAGTGCTGTTGTCCTGCTGTGCGCCGTAGATGCGATAAGGGAACGCGTTGTCCGTCGTGACGTGATAGAACTGGCCCGTCGCAAAGTCCTGGTTGGTCCATGTCCTGCCCCCGTCCTTCGAAACGTTGCCCCCGCCGTCGTTCGCGTTGATGAGGATCTTGTTGTCGTCCGGACTGATCCAGAAGTCGTGGTTGTCGCTGTGTGGCGTCCTCAGCCCGCGGAAGGTCTTGCCACCGTCCGTCGAGTGCCCCATACCGACGTTCGTCACATAGACCGAGTCCTTGTCCTTGGGGTCGGCGTAGATGCGCGTGTAGTAGAACGCCCTCTGCCGGTAGTTTCGGTCGTCGTTGACCAAGGTCCAGGTCGCGCCCGCGTCGTCGCTGCGGAAGATTCCGCCGTCCTGAGCCTCGACCACCGCGTAGACCCTGTTCGAGTCCGCGCCAGAGACGCTGACGCCGATCTTGCCGAGGATCCCTGTCGGGAGGCCGGGATTGCGCGAGATGTCGGTCCAAGTCTCGCCACCGTCCGTGGACTTGAAGAGCCGTGAGCCTGGCCCGCCCGAGTTGAGGCTGTACGGCGTGCGCCATGCCTCCCATGTGCTCGCAAAGAGCACGTCCGGGTTGTTGGGGTCGACGTTGAGGTCGACCGCGCCGCTCCGATCGCTGACGAACAGCACCTGCCGCCACGTCTTGCCGCCGTCCGTCGTCTTGTAGACGCCGCGCTCAGGGTTCGGACCGTAAACGTGGCCGAGCGCCGCGACCCACACGATGTTCGGGTTAGTCGGATGAACGCGGACTCGCGCGATGTGGTGCGTCTCCTCAAGGCCGACGTTGGTCCAGGTCTTGCCGCCGTCCGTCGTCTTGTAGACGCCGTCGCCGTTGCTGACGTTGCCGCGCAGTTCCGTCTCCCCCATTCCCACATAAACGATGTCCGGGTTGGAGGCGCTGACGCCGATGCCGCCGACCGATCCTGTCTTGAAGAATCCGTCCGAGACACAGTTCCAGTCGACGCCGCCGTTTGTGGTCTTCCAGAGGCCCCCTCCGCACGTGCCCATGTAGAACTCGTCGGCCCGGCCCGGAACTCCCACGACGGCGTTCGATCTGCCACCGCGGAACGGACCGATCTCGCGCCACTTAAGAGAGCCGTAAAGCGCCGGGTTGGGCGCCTGCCCAAGCGCGGCTCCGGCGGTCGCGACCGCCAGGGCGAGCGCCAGAAATCTGATGGTTAGATTCTTTTGGTTCATCTGTTTCGTGGTTTTTACCCGTTGGGCCGGGCGAGGCGTTATCGTAATCGATACAGAGGGGGAACTATCGTTCGGGCACGCACGATATAGGGGTAGCAATGGTGTTAGGACTCATATTGGCTCTGGCCGTCTCAACGCAGACGCAGGCCGCTCCCGACCCGTCCCACGACCTCGACTTCTGGGTCGGAGAGTGGAACTGCAGCGGGCGTTCCAGGACCGGGTTCGGAAAGGACGAATGGACAGAGACGAAGGCAGCGAACTCGGTGCACCACATCCTTGGTGAAAAGGTCATCGAGGAGAACTTCAAGATGGAGGGGTTCACCGGCAAGAGCGTCTCCGTCTACAGCGTGCGTCTGAAGGGATGGCGTCAGACCTGGGTCGACGACAGCGGCAACTACTTGCCGTTCGAGGGTGGTAAGACCGACGAGGGCTTCGTCTTTAAGTCGACCCTTCCGGCGTCGGCGACCGGAGGGGCGACGACACGCATGGTCTTTCACGACGTCGAGAAGGACTCGTTCGTCTGGGACTGGGAGCGCTCGACCGACGGCGGCAAGACCTGGGAACTCGAGTGGCGACTAAACTACAAGCGCAAGAAGTAGCTCGCTAGCCGCCGTTGTGCAGCCGCTTCCAGGTCTCCAAATACTTTGCCGCACGCGGGTTGTTCGGGTTCCACTGCGGCGCCTTCTCGCTGTTCGCAAGCGCTAGCGCCGCGTTAGCGAGCCCTCGCACTGTCTTGAGCATGTTGTCGTAGTCGAGGCTGTCCCAGTTGTCGTTCGCCTGGTGGTACCACGGGTCTTCGTAGCCAGTACTGACGGTGTGCGCCGGGATTCCAGCAGCGGCGAGCGCAGCGTTGTCGGATCGCATGAAGAACGGGTCGCTCGCCTCCTTGTCGAAGACCAGTTCGATCCCGAACTGCGCCAACGCCGGCTTGAGCACGTCCGCCATGTCCGTATAGTCATAGCCCGTCAGCCCGAGCCTCCCCGACCAGTTGCCGTCGTCCTTGATCGTTCGTCCGATCATCTCGATGTTGAAGTCCGCGACCGTGTCCTTGAGCGGGACAACTGGGTGGTCGCCGTAGTAGCGGGAGCCGAAGAGCCCGCGCTCTTCGCCGAACAGCGCGACGAAGATCAGTGACCGCTTCGGCCGTTGCTGCATCGCCCCCAGTACGCGCGCGATCTCCATGACCGCCGTCGTGCCGCTGGCATCGTCGTTCGCGCCGTTCATGATCTTGTCGTCGCCTTTCGCCCTGCGTTCGCTGATTCCCAGGTGGTCGTAGTGCGCCGTCAACATGACGTAGGTGTCCTTGAGCGCTGGATCGGAGCCTCGCAGGATGCCGACCACGTTCTTGACTGTTGGGAAGCCAGCCTCGTTGAGCGACGAGTCTGTCGCGACCTGGAAGTAAGTTCCGTCGACCCCTGGCTCCAGTCCCGCCTTTTTGAACTGGTTCGCGATATAGTCCGCCGCCATGTCCAGCCCGAACGAGGGCGTACCTCGCCCCTCAAGAGCATCGCTGGCAAGGAAACGCTCGTGTGTCTTCAGTGTGTCGACCGTTATAGAGTCGAAGTTCGGAGCGGCGGCTTGAGGGCAAAGGAGAAGGTAGGCAAGAAGCAGCGACGGCATGATCGTAAAACGCATTATGGGCCCTGCTCGTTGGTGCGACTAGTTTGGGCGGTACCATTTCTCCGCTTTGTCCTCCACGTTGAGCGAAACCGAACTGGGCCAATCTTCGCTCACGCAGCGGAGGATTCTGCTGTTCTTCATCCCACTCGCGGTCTCATGGATCTTCATGTCCGTCGAGGGGCCGGTGACGGCAGGAATCATCACGCGCCGGGGTGGGGAACAGGCGGGGCTCGCTGGCCTGGCGCTCTTGGTCTCGCTTGCGATCTTCATCGAGTCGCCGGTGATCGACCTCCTGACCACTTCGACGACGCTTTCGCGCACGCACGCCGCCTACTTGCAGATCAGACGCTTCACAGCCATGCTGATGTTGTGGGTGGCATCGATCCAAGCGCTCGTGAGCCTGACTCCGTTCTACTGGGTTCTCATCGAGCGCGTCATCGGAGCCGAGCACGACGTCGCTGTCGTATTGCGCCCAGCGATGATCGTGATGATTCCGTGGGCGGCGATGGTCGGATGGCGTCGGTTTCTGCACGGCGTACTGATCCGGTTCGACAACACCAAGCCCGTCGGGATAGGAACATCGGTGCGCGTCATATCGATCGTCGGGTTCTGTCTCGGACTCTATGAGTGGACGAGCATTCCAGGTTTGACTGTCGCAGCGATCGCGATGGTTGCGGGCGTCTCGTGCGAGACTCTGTTTATCCACCTCGTCAGCCGTCCCACGATCCGCCGGTGCCTCGATCCGATGGTCGGAACGGACGAGGATAAGGGGCTGCCCATGAACGAACTGTGGCACTTCCACTATCCGCTCACCCTGGCGACGATGACGATGATCCTGTCGATGCCGCTGATCTCCGCGGCGCTTGCGCGCTCGCCGGACAGCGTCAGAATGCTGGCGGCATGGGGCCTCGCGCAGGGCACGATGTTCCTGTTCCGGTCAGTCACCTTCGCTCTTCCCGAGACGGTTGTAGCCCTCTATCGCGACACTGAGACGCGAGCGCGGCTGTCGGAGTTTTGTACGCGGGTGGGGATCGTGTGCGGGATTGCTGTCTTGCTGGCCTATTTCAGCGGCGCAGCGAACTGGTTCTTCCGCGTCGTGCTGGACGGCAAGCCCGAGATCGTCGTCTTGTCGGCCCTCGCCCTGCTCGTGACAGTACTGGTGCCCGTCGTTAACGCCCGAGGCGCCCTCTTCAGAGGTCTGCTCGCCGCCCACAGAGAG
>DATLWQ010000412.1:0-3620 GCA_035576225.1 Fimbriimonadaceae bacterium
CTTCAGGATCGGTCTTCGCGACATGCTTGGCGTCCGGGCTCGACTGTATTGGAAGCTTGCGGACAAGGTGGGACGAATCGAAGATGTGAGAGTGTCGCCAAACGAACCGAGAGTTGTTGGGGAGATAAGCGTTGATTTGGATCGCGGCGACTATCACCTTCAAGTGACCTGCGACGGTGTTCTCAGGGACTGGCCGATCTGGGTCGTCTCCAAAGTGGACTGGACGCAGTTGACCGGATGGTCGAAGCACGACCCCGCGCAGGAGTTCGACGACCTTGATCTGCCAGGAGGAGACCACCTTATCACGACAGTCCTCGACCGACAAGCGGTCGACCGTGCGAAGAGCGGAGCGAACATCGTCGCAGTTCTCGCCGCACAGGGCACTGCACCGATGCCCTTCTGGCGCGAGTGCGCGTTCGAGTTCGCGCCCGGATTGATGGAAGACTTCGCGGGCCACTGGCACCGCTTGTGGGGGATCGCCACAGACCGCGCCATCGATCCAGAGTGGCTTCGACGCACTTTCGGCGACTACGAAGTCCTGATGAACCGCGTCGACACGCGCACCTACCGTGAACACCCCTATCTCGTCCGTGCGAAAGTCGGCAAGGGGACAGTGACCGTCACGACGCTGCGTCCGCAAGGCGGACACGGGGCGCAGCCGCACGGAGTCACCAAGAACCCGTCGGGATCCGTCTTTCTCGCTACCTTGGTTCGCTCCTGACTCTTTGGTGAGCCGGCTGGGACTCGAACCCAGGACCCACGCCTTAAAAGGGCGTTGCTCTACCGACTGAGCTACCGGCTCGACCGGAACAAGATACCCGGACAGACTGCAATCGTCCGTGACCGCCAGAGGTAAATTGCCGCCATGTCAGAGGACCAGAGCGCGTACGCGTCGGCGGGCGTCGACATCGATCAGGCGCAGCGCGCGCTCGAGTCTGTCCGCGAGGCCGTGCGGGGAACGCACGGAGACGAGGTGGTCGGAGGCATCGGCGCGTTCGGCGCGATGTTCGCACCGCGCCTCGAGGACTATCAGAAACCAGTCCTCGTCAGCAGCGTCGACGGCGTCGGGACCAAGACGAAGGTCGCCGCGATGGTCGGCGACTGGTCGGGCATCGGTCGCGACATAGTCAACCATTGTGTCAACGACATTCTTTGCCAGGGCGCAAGGCCACTGTTCTTCCTCGACTACTTCGGATGCTCAAACCTCGAGCCGGACGTATTTGAGGCCGTCGTCACCGGCGCGGCAAAGGCGTGCAAGCACGTCGGCTGCGCGCTCATCGGCGGCGAGACGGCCGAGATGCCCGGCGTCTACCACCAGGGCGAGGCCGACGTCGTGGGTTGCATAGTCGGCATAGTGGACGCCGCCGACACGCTGCCCAGGCCGACAGTCGCCGAAGGCGACGTCCTGATCGGCATCGCCTCCGACGGCCTTCACACAAACGGATTCTCACTGGCTCGCAAGGCGCTCTTCGACCAAGGAGGGATCGACCCGAACGCCCAACTCCCCGGCTCGAACCAGACCTACGCGCAGGCCCTCCTCGCTCCCCACAGGTGCTACTTCCGCCCGCTCCAGCCGCTTCTGAAGGACGAGCCGCTCAAGGCGTTGGCGCACGTGACGGGCGGTGGACTCTGCGACAACCTGCCGCGAGTACTACCGAGCGGCCTTTCCGCCCACATTGACCCTGCTGCATGGCAGGTGCCGCCGATATTTGCTGAAATCCAGCGGTGCGGAAAGATCAGAGACGACGACATGCGCCGCGCGTTCAACATGGGGATCGGAATGATCGCTGTCGTCGACGCCGCTTCGTCGGACGATGTCGTCGGCCACCTCCAAGCGAACGGAGAACGAGCCTTCGCAATCGGTACATTAGTTAATGGTGACAAAAGCGTGGTGTTTGCCTAACAGGGCAACCGGAACACGAACTTCGCATTGCCGAACACCACCTGGTCCCCGTCGACAATCTCCGTCTTCGTGACCCGCTCGTAGTCGCCCCTGAGCACGTAAGTGCCGTTCGATGACCCGAGGTCTTCGAGCACGGCCGCGCCGTCCTCGATGCTGATGCTCGCGTGGCGGCGCGATATGTAGGCGCCCTCCTCGATGTCCGATAGGTCGACTTCGACCACGCTGGCTTGCCCGTCCTTCCTTCCAATGACCGCAGGAAGGCCGAAATCAAAGACCGTTTCTGTCAGGTGTCCACCACGAATGAGGATCAGGCGGGCGGGCTCGTCACAACCGTCCGACGCGCCGCGCGCGAGCGCGGCGTCCGCCCGCTTCAGCGCCTCGTCGCTGTCCACAGCCATCGTGCCGAGCAGTTCGTCTTTCGATGCGTCGATCGTCTTCGAGGCGTCCGAGCCCACAGCCTCCAGCAGCCTCTGCATCTCGTGCAGGGCCGTATACGTGTCGCTGTCGTCGAACTTCTCCTGGTGCGCGAACCGGTTGCGCGTCTTGCGCACCTGGTGGACCATGTGCTTAGATTCGCGCGACATGCACTTGGAGAACACGTCGTCCCAGTTGTTGACGATCGTGTTCGTCAAGACCTGCACGTCTGCGTTGAACTCGTCTTTGGTCCAGTCAGGTACGGCGTAGTGCGCGAGGTAGTCGTCGTCACCGTACTCCTCGCGCAGCCAGTCCGCTACAAATGGCGTCAGCGCCTCACGGACGTCGTCTAATGCAATGCGTATTCTTTCGCTATTGTCCAATCCCTTGTCGCCTTACGTGTGGAAGACGAACCGGGCGTTGCCAAAAGAGATTTCGTCCCCGTCGTTCAACTCCGCTTCGTCGATCTTTTCAAAGTCGTCCCTCAAAATGTAAGTCCCGTTGCTTGATCCCAGGTCTGAGATCTTATACACCCCGTCTTCGGAGACGATGCGCGCATGCTTGCGCGAAACGTACGACCCCTCCTCAATAGACCCCAAGTCCACGTCGATGGGTCCAACCGAAGGGTCGAACCTCCCGATCGTCGCAGGCGCACTGAAGGGGAAGGCGATGTCCGTCTCCTGCCCAGAGCGCTTGAGGACCAACCTCGGCCCTGCCGCAGCCTCCTCCGCCTCTGCCTCCGGTGCCTCCATCTCGGAGCCCCCTGCCTCGGCGACCTCCGGCTCCGCGGTCGCCTGTTCTTCGGCGACAGCCTCTTCCTGTGGTTCCTGAATTTCTTCGTCGAGCGTGTTGTCGGCCATTGTCGTCCTTCTGCCGGCGGATTTGTCCGCCCGCGCTTCGGGTTGAGTTGTCAACCTTGTAATTGATTATGGCGCGTGTCGCCGCAATCGTGCCAAGACTCCCACCCTACCAAGATACGGCGTCCGTCTCGACGAACAGAAGAGCGGTCCCGATAGTGACTTTCGCCGTCACTTCTTTTGCTGACGCCTCGTTCGACACGCTCACGAGCCCGCCGTGCTCCAGTGCATGCCCGTCCAGCGGCCAAGCGACTCCCTGGAGCACCACGCCCTCGCAGCGCGTCAGCGGTAGCAACGAAACGCGACCCCCTGTGCGGTGGTCCACAGTAACGCCCGCCCCAGGGCGCACCACGTGACCCACGCCGCGGCGGAAGGCGATCCTCACCGCGAGCGTCGAGGCGACCACGCTGGAGAGCGTCGCGAGCACGTGGTCCGGTAGATCGCCT
>DATLWQ010000413.1:0-2715 GCA_035576225.1 Fimbriimonadaceae bacterium
GCATAGACGCCGTGCTCTTCGGCGATCGCGCGCAGCATTCGGTCGTACCGGTCAACGTTCGAGGGCACCTTGCCCTGGAAGCCCCGCCCCGGGGAAGCGATCAGCGAGAATACGATCTGCGCGCCGTGCAGCGCGAGCAGCGTACCGAGGATCGAGTGCCAGGTGTCCTCGCAGATCAGCAGCCCGACCTTGCCGAACCGCGTATCGAAGACCCCCAGTTCGCGCCCTCGCGAGACGTAACGGTCCTCGTCGAACACCGTGTACGTGGCAAGGAAGAACTTGTCGTACACCGCGACCGTCTTGGCGTCCGGTGCGAAAGAGAACCACCCCGCACTGTTGAACGGCTCGCCGCTGGACTTGCGATAGAACCCGGCGAGGACGTCGACGTGCGAACCAAGCCCCGAGAGCCGCTCTGCGAGGCCGTCGCGCACCTCGTCCGGCTCCATTGCGACGTCGCACGCACCGCCCTGGACGTAGTAGCCGCTGACCGAGGTCTCCGGGAACGCCACGAGGTCCGCGCCTTCCTCGCCCACGGCCTGGCGCACGATCTCCGCCATGCGGTCGAGGTTGTGCTTCACCTTGCCCATTTCTGGGTGGAACTGCACGCAGGCGAGCCTGAAGGGCATGCGCGGAGTCTACCTATGGGCCCGAACCGATGCTGCGCAGCACCAGGCCCGTCTGCGCCCCGTCCCCAATGTGCATCCGCGAGGTCACGATCCCTCCTATCGTCGTCTCGTCCGGCGACCTCGGCACCACGACGCACAGCCGCTTGCACGCGCGGGTCATGCCGACGTACAGCACGCGCAGTTCTTCTGCCCGCTCGATCTGGTCGAGTCGGTTGAACAGCCACAGGTAGCACGCAGGCTGGCTCTTCGCGAACCTCGTGACGACGAGGCCGTTGCGCGCGTCGCAGAGGACCTCAGGTTTACGACGGCCGATCCTGCCGTGCGTGTCCGGAAGGACGACGACGTCGAACTCCAGCCCCTTTGCGCGATGGATCGTCATCAGTGTCACCGCGTCGGCGTCCTCGTCGATGCTCGGAGCCTCGCCCTCTCGGTGGCGCAGTTCCTGCACCTGGCGGATCTTCTCGGCGAAGTGCCTCGGGTCAAGCAGCGGTTCCGCCGCGGCCATCGCGAACAACTTTCGCACGTTCGCGAGAATCTGCTCGGCGTTCGGCTTCGCGGCGACGGACGCGAGGTAGGGCGAGACGCGGAACAGTTCGGCGAGGACCTCCCACGCGGGTAGCCGGTCCGCTGTGACAGAGAGCGCACCGAACCACTTGAGGAACCGTTCCAACTTCTCTTTGTCTGCCTCCGGCGGGTCGAAGTTCTGCAGCGCTTCGATCACTGGCCGGTCCTTTGCGAGCAGCACGAGCGAATCCAGCGAGAGCCCGACGAACGGGCTGGCGAGCAGCGCGAGAAGTTGGAAGTCCTGCGACGGGTCCGTTACTGCCTCCAGCGCGTTCGCCACGTCGCGAACTTCCAGCCTTGTGTAGAACTTTTCGCTACCGCCGATCACGCGCGTCGGCACTTTGAAAGCGGCCAGCGCCTCTGCGATGTCGTGAGCGACGCGGTTGCTGCGCACGAGGACTGCGATGTCGCGCGCGCTCGTCCCTCCTTGGATCGTTTGTGCGATCAAGTCCGCGTATCCGTATGTGTCCCTTTGGTCGAACTGCCACGCCTCGACTCCGGTGTAGTCGCGCGGCGCCGTGTCGCCAAACGGGTCGTCGTCCGGCGCAGCCTCGGCGAGCATCGCCTGGTAGTCCTCGGGCCAGAGGCTCGTGAAGAGGTCGTCGACGAATCGCAGGATGCCTGGCTCGGAGCGGTGGTTGCGCGTGAGGTTCAGGTTCGGCCGCTCCACGGTTCTGCGCACGAAGAGGTCGCGGTCTGCCAGTCGGAACCCGTAGATGCTCTGTTGCGGGTCGCCGACCATCATCTCCCTTTCGACGCCGAGCGCGCCGATCAGCCGGTACTGCACTGGGTTCACGTCCTGCGCCTCGTCGACCAGGATCGCCTTGAACTGCCTGCTCACACGCTCTGCGGTCGCCTTGTCTTTGTGCAACAGTTCGACCGCCTTGTTCTCCAGGAGCGCAAAATCGAACTCCTGCCGGTCGGACATCTGCGTCTCGGCCCAGCCCCACGCGAGCAGCGCCAGTTGCATCAGGCCGCACGTATCGGCCGCGGCGGCTTCGTCGTAGAGCGGGTCGTTCGGGCGCAGCCACTCCGGTTTCTTGTAGTCGTACTTCTTGAAGTTCGCGACGAGCGCCTTGCACGCCTTGTCCGGCGGAAGTTCGTCGATGCCTTCGAGCGTCTCGGCGGGGCAGTCCTCAAAGAGCGCACGCTTCCAGAGTCCGATCACTGCGTCGGTGCTTTGGTACTCCGCGCCCAGTTCGTCCACTGACCGGCCCGAACCGCGGACCTTGTCGAGCACGTCTCGGATCGCGCGACCGAGTTTTGCGTGGACGCTCTGCGTCGCATCGTACGCCCGCTTTCCTGCGAGCGCGCTGACCAACTGCTCCGCCTCCGGCTTGTCGCCGAGTTCCGTCGCCAGCGCCCATCGCACGGCCTCTTCGATGAGGTTCGCCTTGTCGGCATCGCCCATCACCTTGAAGCCGGGATCGACCCCGGCGGCGAGCGAGTTCTCGCGCAGTACGCGCTCGCAGAGGCTGTGGATCGTCTGGATCGGGCCGGTCTCGGCGCGCTGTGCCGCGTCGTA
>DATLWQ010000414.1:0-11064 GCA_035576225.1 Fimbriimonadaceae bacterium
CTCAAGCCACTCGTGAGGGAATCAACGCGGATAAGCCCGCGCAGGAAAAACCACCAGTGAATCCAAAGTTATTCTGGTCGGTAATGCTAATATTGTTGCCTTCTCTGTTGGCCAGACGGCTCATGACCTACATCCTGAACAAACTAAACCCGGCCTCGGGCACGGGTGCGTTGCGCGTGAGTCTCATTTGGAAGTAGCGTACCTCCCCTTCCTCTTGCGGCGGATGTTCGTGCCGCTGGAGGAGGAAGGGGTCGGGGGATGGAGGTCAACGCGCGAAGCGCAAACTATCTGTCCCAGTCCTTGCGGCCTGCCCGCTCTTCGCACGTTCTGCGCACGAGGTCGAGGAACTTGGACGCCTCCGGCGTGTCGTAATCGAAGAAGGCCAGGCTTGGTACCCGGAGAGTCAGGATGCCTTTATTCGCGAGAAACTCGTCGCGCACTCTGTCGCGGTCTTTGCGCGCTTCGTGTTGCTCTCCGTCGACTTCGACGCACACCTTCGCTTCCGGACAGTAGAAGTCGAGAAAGTAGGGCCCGACCGCGTACTGGCGTCTGAAATCAAAGCCCAGTCGACCTTTGCGAATCAGGTCCCACACGACCTTCTCCGACACGGACATCGCCTTTCTGAGCTTCCTAACACTGTTCTTCGCGCTCCTGTTCCTTGTGTTGTTTGGTAGCAATTGTGACATCCATCCCCCAACCCCCTTCCTCCTCCGGAGCAGGAGGAAGGGGGCTATCCTCACATCCTAAACAGGCTGAACCCAGCCTCGGGCACGGGTGCATTGCGCGCGGCCTCGATGCCGAGGGCCAGAACCCGCCGCGTGTCCACAGGATCGATGATCCCGTCGTCCCAAAGCCGCGCAGAAGAAAACGTCGCCGCGCTCTCAGTCGAGTAAGTGTCCAGGATCGGCTGCTTGAACTCTTCTTGCTCCGCAGCAGACATCTCCGGCTTGCCGCGCGAGGCGTTCTGCTCCATCTTCACGGTCAGCAGCACGTTCGCCGCCTGCTCGCCGCCCATCACCGAGATGCGCGCGTTCGGCCACATCCAAAGTTGCCGCGGCTGGTACGCGCGCCCGCACATCCCGTAGTTGCCCGCGCCATACGAGCCGCCGACGATCACCGTGAACTTCGGTACGTTGGCCGTCGAAACCGCCGTCACCAGTTTCGCGCCGTTCTTCGCGATCCCCTCGTTCTCGTACTTCCGCCCGACCATGAAGCCGGTGATGTTCTGCAGGAACACCAAGGGAATCCGACGCTGGCAGCACAGTTCGATGAAGTGCGAACCCTTCAGCGCGCTCTCCGAAAACAGGATCCCATCGTTCGCCAGAATCCCGACCTTGTGCCCGAAGACGCGCGCAAAGCCGCAGATCAGCGTCGTGCCGTAGCGCGCCTTGAACTCGTGGAACTTGCTACCGTCGATTAATCGCGCGAGAACCTCGCGCATGTTCATCGGCGTCTTATTGTCGCTCGGCACGAGCGAATAGAGGTCTTCTGCGGAATAGAGCGGGTCTTCCGGCTCCGTCACGTCCCCTCCGCCCAGGGAAGGGCTGCCTAGGTTCTCGACGATGTTCCGCACGATCTCCAGCGCGTGGGCGTCGTCCTCGGCTAGGTGGTCGGCCACGCCGGAAAGCCGCGTGTGCACGTCGCCGCCACCGAGGTCTTCGACCGAAACTTCTTCTCCTGTTGCAGCCTTCACAAGTGGAGGCCCGCCCAGAAAGATCGTGCCCTGTCCCTTCACGATAACCGTCTCGTCTGACATCGCCGGCACGTACGCGCCGCCCGCAGTGCAGGAACCGAGCACGGCTGCGATCTGCGGGATCATCTTCGAAGACAGCACCGCCTGGTTGTAGAAGATCCGCCCAAAGTGGTCGCGGTCGGGGAACACCTCGCTCTGCAAAGGAAGGAACGCCCCGCCAGAGTCCACAAGGTAGATGCACGGGAGATTGTTCTCCAGCGCGATCTCCTGCGCGCGCAGGTGCTTTTTCACGGTGACCGGGAAGTACGTGCCGCCCTTCACCGTCGCGTCGTTCGCGACGATCACGCACGCGCGGCCGTGGATGCGCCCGATGCCGGTCACGATCCCCGCGCACGGTGCTCCGCCGTCGTACATCCCGTGGGCGGCAAACGTGGAAAACTCCAAGAACGGCGAGCCGTCGTCGACCAGCGCGTCGATCCGCTCGCGCGCCAGCATCTTGCCCCGCTCTTTGTGCTTATTGACGTTCTTCTCGCCCCCGCACTTCAGGATCTCCTGAAGGTCCGCCCGGTAGCAGGCTAGGATCTTGTCCATCGCGGAGCGGTTCGCCTTGTGCTCAGGGTCGGTCAGGTTGACGTGGCTCTGGATCGGATCCATCTGCGCCAGATTCTACCGGGGCGACAAGACAGGAACGTAGCCTGCGCAAATCGCGTCTAGTCTGGTATGAAGGCGGTTTCCTTCGGGGCGATCGGCTTGCTCCTCCTGGTCCAGCCAGGCGGGTACCGTGGACGTCAGACCCAGGAAGACCCCGTCGTGGTTCTGGAACGGGGCATGGAGTCTCGAGCCTGGGTTCCGCCCAAGACCAGTCTTCCCAAGGAGTTTGTCGATGTCGCTAAGTTCATGTTCGCCCACGGACTCGCCGATCCGAGCGGAGGGAGTCTGCGCCTCGCAAAGGTTCGCACCTTCAGCGACTCGTCGGGCAGGGAGCAAGATCGCGAAGTTGCGGGCTGGGTCTTGCCACAAGAGGTGGATGGACAGAGCCTGATCGTCAGCATGGGCGGTTTAATCTACCGTTGCATCGAGGTGGAGGGACCGACCACCGTTGCCGAACTTACAAAGGGCGAATTCAAGTCCCACTTCGTGTTGTCTCCGGTCCAAGGAGACGAGAAGGACCCCCGGTCGTGTACCGTCGCAGTCGCTCTGTTGCTTAAGGCCGGGCTCGTCGAGGACGCCGAGCGCATTTTTGATGACCGCTTCAAGAACGCGGCAGGCGAATATGGTTCGTTGCTTGTGAACGACTATGCCACGAGGCGCTTCATGCGGGCAGTGGGAGCCCACATGTTCGGCGACGATAGATTGGCGCAGAGGGACAGCGGCTCGCTCAATCGCAACCTCGCTGATCTCAAAGTGGAGTATCTTGCGAGCCCACCGAAGGGTGCCGCTCTGGATCAAGAAAACGTGTTGGGATACCTCGCGCCGGTCGAGTCTCTATACTCCGATTCGAGTCGGCGGCTCTTCGTCATGAGGCCGAAGCTCGACTTGGACTCTCTAAAGCCTCTTCCTATCGATCGGAAAGTAAGCACGCTGATCTACTACCTCGATGACGTGAGCGCAAGACAGCTGAGTCAGCCAGGTGGAGTAACGCTCGCAATGGACCCGATCGTCGAGGCGCTGATCAAGATTGGGGATCAAGCCGTCGAGCCCTTGCTCGAAGTCTACGAGGGCGACCAGCGCCTCACGCGGTCCGTCAGCTACTTCCGCGACTTCGCCCCGGGAAGGAACCTCATATCCGTCAAGTCCGCCGCGCGCGCCGCGCTGGAGGGAATCCTCCAATATCCGGGTGTCGGCTCGGGCCCCGGCGGGCGCCCGACGGCAAAAGAACTGCGGGACTACTGGCGTACGTTCAAGGGTGTCCCCCTCGTCGAACGCAAGTATGCAGAACTCAAAGACGACATCGCTTCACCAGAACAGTGGCTGAATGCGGCCGACTTCATCACTGAGCGGACGAATGTCCAGCGCCTCGATCAGTACACGACGAGGGCCATTGATCCAAAACCGGGACAGGCGTTTGGGTTTAGAGGCGAACCGCTCCGGGACGGAAGGTCGCCGAGCGTCACAGAACTCATGACGAAACGGATCCACCAGGTGATGGGCTCGGACGACTTTCGCAACAGCAGTTCCTACTTCCAACTCGACAAGGCCGTTCGATTGGAGAAGATGTTGTTCAATTGGGACCCAAGGGGCTCAATGGCTTCGTTGAAAGAGCTGACGGAGCGCATCAAGAGCGCCCCGGGCCCGAGCCGTTATCAAATGAGTCAGTTGATCCGAGAAGTTCCTGACCTATCGTTTCTTACCGTGTGCCGGCTACGCCTGGAAGATGAGTCCGCCGCCGATGACTATGCCAGTTTCCTCGAAAGAGTCGAGCGCGGCACCGGCTTCTTCGAATTCGAAGCGTCCTTCGCTCCGCTGTACCTTTTCCCCGGGAACGCGAGGTTGCAGGAGCTATCGCGGATGCTCTTCGCGGACGAGGCTTCGTCTTGGCACCCCGTGCACGCCCAGATGGGACTGTCCTTGTCCGAGTTCGGCACTCGCCTCTTGGAAGTTCCCGCTTACCGCAAGTCAGTGCTGGGTCTGCTGTCCGATAGAGCAGTTGTCGGCAAGGTCTCGTTCGTCGATGATCGCTACAAGTATGAGCTGGACAAGCACATGGGCGCCGGAGGACCGCCGATCACCCGCGATGAGGCCGAGTCTTTGCAGCTCAAACCGACTGGCGACCTTCCTTTGCGCGTTTGCGACGTCGTCGCCTATGCGCTGACGAGACTTAAGGGGGCGCCAACGTTCTCCCCGGTGTGGCCAGAAGGCAAGAAGGACGCCTCCATGGCCAAAATCAGGGCGTTTATCGAAGAGAACGTCGATCGGCTCCCCGAACTGCTCGCAAAGCCTGCTTACTTCCATCACGAAGATTGGATCACCAACGCCCCGATCCCGCACCTTTGATCCAGGTTCAGCTGGCGATCCTCATACGGAGACGAACGCGTCAACCCCTTAACCCAGCGCTCAAACGCCAAATCGACTGAGCGAGTAACCTACGCCGATGAGACGGACTCGGGTCATCCTTCTTACGACCGTGATGGGCGCTGCTGCCGCCTTCGGGGCGGCGGTCACCTATCGGGCGATCGCGCCGGGGATTCTCTCAAACGGCAAACTGATCACCCCGCTCGGCGAATCGACCGACGTCGGCAGTTATCCGACCAACATGGTCCTCTCTCCCAATGGCCGGTACGCGGTCGTGTCGGACTCTGGATATCGCCAGCAACTCTCGGTGATAGATGTCAATACTGGCGAGTTGAAGAGCAAAGTGGAGTTCACTGACTCGAACACCGGACTCTATTACGGCCTTGCGTTCGGCCCCGGCGGAACCCTTTATGCCTCGCGTGGCGCGGAGGACAAGGTCTCCAGTTATGGGCTCTCGACTGACGGAAAACTGACGCCTACCGCCGAGTACCACGATCCCGCGCCAAGCGGCTCGAAAATCCCGCACAACGTCGCAGGCGTGGCGCTGCTGGGCGGCAAGTTGCTCGCGGTCAACAACCAGACCCATCCAGGCTCCGACATGGCCGGATCGCTCAGCGTTATCGACATGGCGACCGACAAGATTGAGAAGAAGATCAAACTGCCTGGCTTCCCTTACGGCATCGCTGTGGCGCAAGGGAAGGCGTTCGTCGCCAGCGAGCGCGACGGCGTTGTCTCAGTCGTCGACATCGACAAGGGAACGGTCAACAACCTGAGAACCGGCGAGAATGCGACCTGCGTGATCGCAAGCAAGGACGGCATGGCCGTGTACGTCAGCAACTCCAACTCCGACACGATCTCGGTCATCGACCCCACAACGGAGAAAGTCGTCAAGACGCTTCTTGTGCGTCCGCCCGCCCTACGTGGACTTCCCGGTTGCACGCCACAAGGCATGGCGCTCTCGCCGGACCAGAAGACCCTCTACGTCGCGCTTTCCGACCTCAACGCCGTCTGCGTCATCGACCTCGCAAGCGGCGACGTCGAAGGCTATCTTCCGACCGGCTGGTACCCGACGGCAGTGGTCGTCTCGCCCGACGCAAAGATGATGCTCGTCGCCAACGCGAAAGGCGTTAAAGCGGCCAACGCGAACGACAAGCCGGTCGGCGACCTAGGGCAGTACATCCTCAACATCATCGAGGGCACGGTGACGCGGTTCGACCTGCAAGCGGCGATGAGAGACCTCAAGCAGAACACGAAGGTCGTACTCACGAACAACCGCGCGGAGGAAGGGCGCGTCGCACAGCTCGAAAAGTCGTTCAAAGCGCCGCCTATCGAGCACGTCATCTACATCATTAAAGAGAACCGCACTTACGATCAAGTGCTTGGCGACATCGGGCGCGGCAACAGCGACCCCTCGATCTGCCTTTTCCCAGAGGATGTCACTCCCAACCAGCACGCGCTCGCGCGGCGGTTCGTGCAACTCGACAACTTCCACGTCTGTGCCGAAGTGAGCGCGGACGGATGGAACTGGTCGACGAGCGGGATGGCCAACGAGTACGTCTCGCGCAACAGCGTCTACAACTACGCGGGGCGGGGGAGGAACTACGTCTTCGAGGGCACGAACAACGGAGTCGCCGTCGACATGGACGATCTGCACGACGTTGCTACCGCTCCAAACGGCTACATCTGGGACCAGGCCAAGAAGCAAGGCGTTTCTATGCGCAACTACGGGTTCTTCCTGACGTTCGACGCGGGCAGCGGCGATAAGCGCGAGACGATCTATGAGCCCGACAACGCTCCGGCGAAAAAGGCTCTCTACGACGTGACCGACCCCTACTTCAAGCGGTACGACACCTCGTACGCCGACAGCGAGGCGTGGGTCAAACTCGGCATCGTGCCCGCGCCGAAGCAGTTGCAGACGTTCGGGAAGATGAACGACAAGTCTCGCATGACGGCCTGGATTCGCGACTACCAGCGCCTCGTGAAGGAAGGGAACATGCCGCAGTTCATGATGGTGCGCCTGGGGCGCAACCACACGGCTGGCACCTCGGCGGGGCAGTCGTCGCCGCGCGCGATGGTCGCCGACAACGACTACGCGGTGGGCCAGGTCGTCGACACCGTCAGCCACGGCCCGTATTGGGACACCACCGCGATCTTCATCGTCGAGGACGACGCGCAGGCGGGCTTCGACCACGTCGACGCGCACCGCTCGATCGCGTTCGTCGTCAGCCCCTACACCAAGCGCGGCTCGCTCGACAGCCGCTTCTACAACACCGACTCCGTCCTGCGCACGATGGGGCTGATCCTCGGCCTTAGACCGTGGAACCAGTACGTCGCGACAGCGCTGCCGATGCGGGTCTTCGCAAACGCGAGGGTCAACGCACAGCCGTACGACGCGATCTTGCCCTCCGCGGACATTATCGGAGAGGTCAACACCTCGAAGTCCTACCGCGCGGCCGACAGCGCGCGCATGATGAACCGGTACGAGGAGGAGTCGCTGCCCGACATCGAGCTCAACGACATCCTGTGGGGATCGATCAAGGGCGCCAAGACCCCTCGTCCACAAACGCCGGGTGCGTGGTGGCGCGCGCCGGCAAAGAAGTAGGCTCGTTCTTGTCCTCGATTGCGCGAATGATCCTGCGGGCGACCTCGGCGACGCTATAAGTGTCGTAGACCACGCCTTCGCGCATGTCGTAGACCACGCGCGTCAGCCTTGGGTCGGTCGCGACGACTCGCCGTAACGCTGGCAGGGCAGATTCGCCCTCATTGACTAGCGCTCTTGGGATTCCGCCGAAGAGAAAGCCTGCCCCGCCAGGTTGAATCAGGATCGCTTTGGATTCGTCAAGGTGATTGATGAGGTAGTCGATCCGCTTTTCAGCTGGGAGCCCCGACAAGACCTTGGGATCAAACGGCTTCTTCGGTCCCTCTCTGATCCTCCGCCTCAGCTCTCCTGCGAGGGAGAAGGACTGGTCTGAGATCTTGCGCAGTTCTTCTTGTGCTCGTTCTTGTGCCCCCGCGAGGCCGTCACCAATGTTGAGGAGCCAGTCGAGGAGCGGCAACAGTGCCCTGCGCGCTTCGCGGTCGTTCCCCCGGGAGAACTGCATAGCAGCCAAATTGAATCTTGGTTCGTACACTGAAAGCATGAGGCCGCTTCGAATGGCCGTGGTGGGGGTGCGGTAAAGCAAGTCTCGCTTGATGATCCTCGGAAGAACGTCTGTACGCCCCGCAATGACGAACGGGATGAATGCTGCACTGAGTCCACTGTTCCAAAAGCTGCCGTCCAGAAATCTCGTTTCCGCAAAGAACTTGTCAGTGAAGTCGGTCACGTCGATCGCTGGCCCGCAGTCTGGAACTGTGCGCGAAATCCCGTAGATCGAATACGCGCGCGGAGGCTTGGAAGTGTCGTCAATCCAGACATAAGCCTCCAGCGGATCCATGACGACAGCGTTGTGAGCACGGCGCATCTGGTGCAAACTGCACTTGCTCAGATCTGGGTACCCGTGTGCCATCAGCTGGCTCGCCAGTTCAGTTACGACGTCGACGTACGCAGAGACGTCCGGCTGGCTCTGCTGGGCCATAAGCACAGTCGCAATGGCGGCGACGAGAGTCATCCTTTGTGTTTTGGACGCTTAACGCACGGCGCGCGTAACGCGGGTAAGGTTCGCAAATGCTTGCCACCCTCGCGCTCGCTACGGCTCTTGGCACCGCGCCGCTCAACGTCGTCGTCATCCTGACCGACGACCAGCGCCGCACAGCGGTCGGAGCGCTGGGCATAGAGCCCGTCAAGACGCCCAACATGGACGCGCTCTATCGCGACGGCACGGGCTTCGCCAACTGCTACACGATGGGCGGCCCGCACGGTGCGCTTTGCATTCCTAGCCGCGCGATGCTCATGACCGGCCGCGACCTGTGGCACCTGGGCCCGCGCAACCCCAAGACGGGCAAAGTCGACGTGGGACAAGTGAGGCCCGAGTTCAAGACGTGGCCCGAGGTCTTTCGTGCGCATGGCTACCAGACCTTCTTCACCGGCAAGTGGCACAACAACAAGGACGCGGTCGACAGGCTCTTCACGAACGGCGCGGCGATCTATTTCGGCGGGATGCACCGGTACGAGACCAACGGCCACTTCGAGCCGCGCATCCACTGGTTCGACCCGAACAGCGCGTACCCAGAGTCCGACCGCGTGAAGGTCGAGACCTACTCAAGCGTTCTCTTTGCCAACGGCGCGATCGACTTCCTCACCACCAAGCGTGACAAGACCAAGCCGTTCGCGATGTACATCGCCTTCACTGCGCCGCACGACCCGCGCAAGGCGCCGCAAAAGTGGCACGACATGTACCCGCCGGACAAGATCCCGCTGCCGCCCAACTTCATGCCGCAGCACCCGTTCGACAACGGCGACCTCAATGTCCGTGACGAGATGCTGGTGCCGCACCCGCGCACGCCCGAGCGCATCCAGCAGGAACTTTCCGACTACTACGCGATGGTCAGCGAGGTCGACAGCGAGATCGGCCGCATCCTCGATACTCTTAGGAGCCAAGGGCTGGACGACAGTACGCTCGTCGTGCTGATCGGAGACAACGGTCTCGCGGTGGGGCAGCACGGGCTGCTCGGCAAGCAGAGCGTCTATGAGCACAGTCAGGGCATGCCGCTCGTGTTTCGTGGCCCCGGCGTGCCGGCGGGGCAGATGCGCACGACGTTCGTGTACCACCACGACGTCGCGCCGACGGTGCTGGCGATGGCGGGCCTCCCGATCCCCAAGACGATGGAGGCGAAGAGCCTCGTGGGCGCCATCAAGGATCCCAACATTGTCGTCCGCAGCGTGATGTACAACTCGTACCAGAACAAGCAGCGGGCCGTGCACATCGGCGACTGGAAGCTCATCCGCTACGTCGTCGATGGCGTCGCGACCGAACAGCTGTTCAACCTCGCGAAGGACCCTTGGGAGATGCACAGCGAGGTCGGTACACCTGGCTCCGACAGTCTGATCGCGAGGCTGAACGAAGCACTACGCCGGAAGATGAAGGAAGACGACGACCCGGCCTACGACATCTTCTTTGGCAAGTGATGGTCGAGGCGACAGGATTTGAACCTGCGACCCCCTGCTCCCAAAGCAGGTGCTCTACCAAACTGAGCTACGCCTCGATGCGGCGCAAAGGATACCGCGCGCCCCTGGGGGCCGCAGGCTAAGAGTCCGCGCCCCCACACAGATCGTCGGTACAATCGCGGCCAAATGCCAGCACCGTCCAAGAGGTTCGACGTAGTTCCGCCCTACCTGTTCGCCGAGGTGGCCCGAGCGAAGCGCGAGGCGATCGCCAGAGGCATCGACGTGATCGACCTCGGCATCGGCGATCCGGACATCCCCACGCCGCAGCCCATCATCGACGCCTTGGCGAAGGCGGCCAACGACCCGCGCACGCACCGCTACGACGAGAGTGCGCACGGGTGGGCGAACTTCTTGCAGTCAGCCACGGACTGGTACGCCAAGACCTTTGGCGTACAGTGCGACCCGACGACCGACGTCTGCGAGGTCATCGGCAGCAAGGAGGGCCTCTCGCACCTCGCGTGGGCATACATCGACAAGGGTGATGTGAGCATCGTCCCCAACCCCGGCTATACGGTGTACAGAGTCAACACGATGATGGCTGGCGGCGAGGTCTACGAGACGCCGTTGCGCGAGGAGAACGGCTATCTCCCGGTGCTGGAGGACGTTCCGAGCGACGTCGCCAAACGCGCGAAGTTGTTCTACGTCTGCTATCCGCACAACCCGACCGCAGGTGTGGCGACGCCGGAGTTCTATCGCGACGTCGTCAAGTTCTGCCGAGACCACGACATCGTCCTCGTCAACGACATGGCCTACGCGATGGTCACTTACGACGGCTTCAAACACCCGACTGCGCTCCAGGTCGATGGCGGCAAGGACGTGGCAATCGAGTTCCACTCGCTCAGCAAGATGTACAACATGACCGGCTGGCGGCTCGGTTTCGCCATCGGAAACCCGGACGCGGTCGCGGCGTTGCAACGCATGAAGAGCAACATCGACAGCAAGCAGTTCCCGGCGATCGCGGAGGCGGGCGCGGTCGCCCTGCGCGAGGTCGACAACACATCGACGATGGAGATCTATCAGAAGCGGCGCGACTACCTTTGTGACGGTCTGCGCGCGATCGGATGGGACGTGCCGAAGCCGAAGGCGACGCTCTTCGTGTGGGCGAGGGTGCCGCGCAGCGACATGACGAGCGCGGAGTTCTGCGCCGCCCTCATCGAGAAGGCTGGCATCGTCGCTGTGCCGGGCAACGGCGCCGGCAGCGAGGGCGAGGGGTACGTCCGCATGTCGCTCACGCTGCTCGGCGACAAGAACGGCG
>DATLWQ010000415.1:0-2404 GCA_035576225.1 Fimbriimonadaceae bacterium
CTCACTTTGCTTCGTAGCCGGGAGAATGAGGGCGCCCTCGGCACCGAGCACCAGGTTCTGCCGACAAGTCAGTTCGGGGATGATGCTGTAGTGCTGGCTGACCATGCCGACTCCGTGGGCGATCGCTTCAGCGGTATTGCGCCAAGCGCGGCGGATGCCGCCAACGCTGAACTCTCCCGCCGTCGGCTGTAGAGCGCCGTAGAGCACGCGCATCAAAGTCGTCTTGCCCGCCCCGTTCTCTCCGACCAACGCGTGGACGGCTCCTGGTGCGACATCAAAGTCGACCAAGTCGAGCGCAAGCAGGCTTCCAAAGCGCTGCGTGATCCCGGTCATCGAGACGTGCGCGGTCATTGTTCGAAGCCCATCTCAGACAAGACCTCGAAGAGCGCGGACGTCGTCCACTCTCCATGCCCTTGTTCCTCTAGCCGCCCCAGTAGTTGGTCGACCAGCACCGTTCCCGGTATCGCCGCGTCGACCGCACCGGCGGCCTCCTTGCAGTAACCAAAGTCCTTTCTCTGGTTCTTGACCGAGAACCCCGGCGACCAGTCGCGTTTGAGGATTTGTGGCCCGTAGTTCTCCATCGCCCAAGATCCTGCCGCTCCGCGAGAGACCAGGTCGCGAGTCTGCTCCAAGTCGAGCCCCGCCTTCTTTGCGAACGACATCGCCTCGCACAGTGCCAGCAAGGCGCCGCCTACAGCGATCTGGTTCGCCATCTTCATCGTTTGGCCCGCTCCTGGCCCACCCACGCGCTCCACGCGCTTACCATACGCCGCCAGGATCGCTTTCGCCTCTTCGACGTCCTTCTCGTCACCGCCGCAAAAGATCGTCAGCGTTCCGTTCTTCGCCCCGGCCGAGCCGCCCGTGATCGGCGCATCGACGAACCTCAGTCCCGACTTGGCTAAGTCCCCATGAATCGCCCGCGCGCCTTCGGGCGAAATCGTGCTGTGGTCGACGAACAGCGTGCCAGGCGCCGCCTTCGTCTTTAGTCTCCCGATGCACTCCCGCACGTCCTCCGTCCTCCCCACGCAAAGCATCACTGTCCCGCAAGCAGCGCCCAGAGCCTCCAAAGAGTCTGCCACCTGCGCGCCCTGATCGGCCAGCGGCTCGCATTTGCTGGCTGTGCGGTTCCAGACCGTCACTTGGTGCCCCTTGGAAACCAGATGCCCAGCCATGGGCCCACCCATCACCCCCAAACCGACGAAACCGACTCGCTGCATGCGCCGAGTTTAGCCGCTCGATCCGGTGAGGTGGTAGCCTGCGCTCTGGCCGTTCTGACGGCCGGCCGTGAAGAAACTCGGAATCCTCCTTTGCTACAACGACGGCGACCTCGTCGAAGAGTCGATCCGCTACCTCCTAGAGACGGGGCACGACCTCGTCGTTTGGGACCACGGCTCCGACGACCAGACCTCGGACGTCATCGCGCGATACAAGGGCCAATTGCTGGAATCGAAGTTCGTGCCCAGGGAGTTCGACTTCTACCAACTCTATCCTGAGATGTCGCGCCACATCATCGCCGACTACGCCAAGACGTACGACTGGGTCTCGTGGCCGGACCAGGACGAGTTTCTCGAAGGGCCGACGCGACAGAAGCCTTACGCGCAGGCAGTCGAGGAGGTCTTCGAGTCGCCTTACGACTGGATCCAGTTCCACAACTACAACTTCTGGTTCACTAGCGCGGACGATCCGTCTATCACAGAGACGACGAAGCGCGTGCGTCATTACTGCCTGTTTCCCGATTGCGCCCCGCGCATCAGATCCTGGCGCGCCTCCTCGACCAATATCCGCGAGTTCAACCACAACCCCCCTCTCGGCGAGCGCTTTCCGACCATGTTCAACCTTCGCCACTATCCTGCACGTTCGGAGGCACAGATGGTTACACGCGTGACGAAAGACCGCGCGGGCCTGCGTCGCGGTACCGCCAACTACCACTACGAGAACATGGCGCAGATCTTGGGCAAGTTCGTCGTCAGGCCAGAAGACTTGCACCTTGACGATGGCGTTTCGGACCTCGACCCATCGCCGGCGTTCAATTGGCGCGACGTCTACGGCTACGGACCGCCTGGCTAGCGGTTTTGCACGATCCAATCGGCTACTGCCCGCTCGTTGTTCGCGATCCGCGCCGGCATCCATTCGGGATGCGTGACGTAGTCGCCAAAACTCAGTGCGCCGTATTTGTCCACAAGGCCGTCGAACCGGCTGCCGAAGTCAGAACCGCCTTCCCGAAAACCCGCCACGAGCGTGAGCCCGGTCGGGGCCGTCGGCACCGTCACCATCCTCAGGTCGGGCCGCTCGTTGTGCAGGCACGCCGCGAGTTTCCATACGTCGCCGCTGTAGAACGCCGTCGTCCGCTCGCGCGCCGACGTCGCGGCGTCGAGCGGAATGCTGTCGTGTAAGAGAACCAATG
>DATLWQ010000416.1:0-3083 GCA_035576225.1 Fimbriimonadaceae bacterium
CGGCTCGATAAGTCGCGCGCCTATGTAGAAGTAATCGTCGTCCCAGAGCATCTTCACCTTCGTCTCGAGCGGTGGCTTGGGCTTCTTGTCGCCCTCGATGTCGACGAAGGGATCAGTCCACGGCGCGTTCTGCCAAGCGGGATCGTCCATCTTTCCGGTCAGGTCTGGCGAGCCTTGATAGCAGACGTAGCCCTTGGGATGCGGGTAGATCACGGCGCGATGTACCCCATGGTGAGCAGGATGCAGGAATAGATTCGGGTGTCGCCCGTCGCGACGTGCAGACAGACGGTGGGTTCCATGCCCGACTTCTTGAAGTCGGTGTGCTTCATACCTTTGATTTCGCAGTCGAGGATCGACTTGTAGTCGTCGAAGATCGGCGGTAGTGTGCCGTCGGGGAGGGTCATGCCGACTGCGCTCTCGACCGGTACTGCGTCGTTGATCGCTTTGAGGACATCGGTCACTTTGACGAGGTCAGGGGCGAGGTTGAGGTAGACGACGCTCGCGTTGGGGCCGTGCTCGGTCGCCACTGGATAGTTGCTGTCTGTGATCAGGATCTGCGAGCCGTGTCCCGCGGCTGCGAGGGCGCGGGCAATCTCCGGGTGCTGCAGAGTCTGCTTGAGCATCGGGGCTATTATGCTCGGCTAGATGGTCTTGAGAGGGGTGACTTCCCTCTTGGCGGACTCCTGCGGCTCAGTCCAGACGCCGTCTTCCTTTAATAGAGCGATCAGTTCTTCGACGCCCTTTTCTTGGGGGATTCCGTTCTTGACCACTTCCCTCTTGCGATAGAGCGTGATTTTGCCGCCCGCAGCGCCGACGTAGCCGTAGTCGGCGTCGGCCATCTCACCAGGGCCGTTGACGATGCATCCCATCACTGCGATGTCGAGGCCGACGAGGTGCCTGGTGGCGTCGCGGACTTCGCGAAGGACAGTCGGCAGGTTGAACTTCGTGCGTCCGCACGACGGGCAGGCGATGTACTCGACCTGCGTTTTGCGCAGTCCGAGTGCTTGGAGGATCTCGTAGCAGACTGGGATCTCTTCGAGCGGATCCTCAGCGAGCGAGACACGGATCGTGTCGCCGATGCCTTGCGCGAGCAGCGTGGCGATGCCGGCCGTGGACTTGACCCTTGCATACTGCCCGTCGCCCGCTTCGGTGACGCCGAGATGGAGCGGAAACGGTGTGCCTTCCCTGTCGAGCGCCTCGGCCATAAGAAGGTTCGCCTCGATCATCACGGGAACGCGGCTCGCCTTGGCGCTGATGTTGAGGTTCTCGTAGCCGTTCGCGACGCAGAGCCTGACGTACTCCATCGCGCTCTCGACCATGCCGGCCGGGGTGTCGCCGTAGGTCACCAACATCCGTTCTGAAAGGGATCCGTGGTTCACACCGATCCGCATGGCGCGGTCGTGCTTCTTGCACGCCTCGATGACTGGGACAAAACTGTCAGCGATGGCTGCGCGCTCTTCTTCGTGCTCTTCGGGCGAATAGTCCTCGCGGCCCGTGTGCTTGCGAAAGACGAAGAGACCGGGGTTGACGCGAACCTCGTCGACGTATTTGGCCGCCTCGACCGCAATTCCCGTGCCCTGGTGGTGGACGTCGGCTGTCATCGGGACCTTGCGGTAGCGCTCCTTGACCTTCGAAGTGATCTCTTCGAGGCACTGCGCCTCCCCCAGTGTAGGGGTCGTGACACGGACGATCTCGCAGCCCGCCCTGTGCAGCGCGATGACCTGTTCGACGACAGCCTCGACGTTGCGCGTCTCCTCGGTGACCATCGACTGCACGACGACCGGGTGGTCGGAGCCCATCTTGACTCCGCCGACGTCGCAGGTCTTGGTCTTGCGCCTGGGGTGCCTCATCAGTACGGTTAATGATACGCGCGCGGCCGCTGGCCGTGGCCCCTTCGTGCCAGAATGGGCCGATGCCCGTCAGCCTGCCTTCCCTGCGCCACAGGGATTTTTTGATCTATACGGTCGGGCGGTTTGGGGGAAACGTCGGCAGCAGCGTCCAGATGTGGGCGATCGCCTGGCAGGTCTATGAGGTCTCCGGGCACAGTTCCCTGCACGTCGGCTTGCTCGGCCTAGCGCGCATGGTGCCGCTGTTCATGTTCTCGCTGATCGGGGGACTCGTCGCGGACCACATGGACCGCAAGAAACTCATGCTCATGACTCGGGTGGCGATGGTCGTGTTCGCGTTGGCGCTGTGGTACGTCACCATCGCGCACGTCGACAGCCTTACGGTGATCTACACGATCGTCGCGCTTTCCTCGGTCGCTCGCGCGTTCGACGGGCCAGCCAGGTCGTCGATGATGGTCAATTTGGTGCCAGAGGAGGACCTGCCGAACGCGCTGAGCGTCAACGGGATCGCGTGGAGGCTGAGCGACGTGCTGGGGCCGGTCATCGCGGGCTTTGTGATCGCGTCGTCGCTCGGGATCGCCGCCGCCTACGTTCTTTCGGCGGTGCTCGACGTGATCCTGATCGTCGTGCTGCTCTCGATGGGGCCGATCAATCAGGTCATGCCGACCACGACGGTGACGAACGTGCGAGAGGCGTTCTGGCAGATCGGAGAGGGTGTGACCTTCATCAGGCACAACGCGATGGTGCGCAACACAATGATCCTCGACTTTTGGGCGACGTTCTTCTCGTCGGCGGACGCGCTCTTCCCCGCTTTCGCGGGGCCCGTGCTACACATCGGCGCGCGGGGGTACGGCGTTCTTGCGGCTTCGGCGGGGATCGGGGCGCTGCTTGCCGCGGTGTGGCTGGCTCTTCGCCCGACCATCAGCCGCCAGGGCGCGGTGGTGATCGGGATGGTGGGCGTCTACGGCATGGCGACCGTGCTCTTCGGCACCAGTCGGTCGCTGCCGCTCGCGATGTTCTTCCTCGCGTGTACTGGCGCGGCGGACATGATCAGCACGGTCATGCGACAGACGATCCGGACTCTGGCGACCCCCGACGAAATGCGGGGGCGGATGGCAGGCGTGTCGGTGCTGTTCCAGGTCGGCGGGCCACAACTGGGCGACGTCGAAGCGGGCGTGCTGGCCAAGGCGTTCAACGACCGCGCCTCCGTGGTTATCGGCGGGGCGGCCAGCATCG
>DATLWQ010000417.1:0-11091 GCA_035576225.1 Fimbriimonadaceae bacterium
ACGGCGCGCGTCGCGGCAACCACGAGGTGATGCTGCGCGGCACGTTCGCAAACGTGCGACTAAAAAACCAACTCGCTCCGGGAACCGAAGGGGGGTTCACGACATTCCCACCGGGTGGAGATGTCACAACAATCTACGACGCCGCGACAAAGTACCAACAAGAAGGCACTGGGCTCGTGGTGATCGCAGGAAAGGAGTACGGCACTGGATCCAGCCGCGACTGGGCGGCGAAGGGCACACTTCTACTCGGCGTGAAGGCGGTCATCGCCGAATCGTTTGAGCGCATCCATCGGTCCAACCTCATCGGTATGGGCGTTCTTCCGCTACAGTTCGTAGACGGGCAGAACGCGACGTCGTTGGGGCTGACGGGCAAGGAGACGTTCGACATCGTCGGAATCGGCGACGCGCTGACCAACGGTATGCCCAAGAATAGAAGGGTCACAGTGAAGGCCGACGGCAGGGAGTTCCCTGTACGGGTGCGGCTCGATACTCCGATGGAGGTCGAATATATGAAGAACGGTGGCATTCTGCTGTACGTGTTACGGCAGTTGCTTGATGGGTAGTGCATTCAAGAGGATCAGCAGAAACGTCCGACTACCAATCAACAGAAGACAGGCTAGGCAGCGCCTTCGCGAATACCACTCATCGGCCCGAACGATCGGCGAGACCGTGGGCTGGGCGCTTGACTTCGGCGGACACGGGCACTTCAAGTTCCAGACACAACAGATAAGGAGCGAGATCACGGCGCTCGCAAAGGCCGTGGACAGGATGGCGCCCAAGACGATCCTCGAGATCGGCACTGCGCGCGGAGGGACGCTGTTGATCTGGGCCAGTATCGCCTCTGAACTGGTCGTTTCTTGCGATCTGGAGGACAAGTCGATCCAGGCAGACCTGTTGCGCGCGTTCCCACCGCCAGGTTCGGGCTGTCGCGTGGAACTTGTGTGCGGCGACAGCCACGAAGAGGCGTTCAAGGAGCACATCAAGAACGTTCTAGACGGGCGAGAGGTCGACTTCCTGTTCATCGACGGCGATCACACGCTCGATGGCGTGACGCAGGACTTCGAAATGTACTCGCCGCTCGTGCGAAGCGGCGGTCTCGTCGCGTTCCACGACATCGCGGAGAACCAGGTTCTAGAGACGAACAACGTGTTCCCGCTTTGGCAAAGGCTGAAGAAGGAGTATGAGCACGAGGAGTTCATCGCAGACCGCGACCAGTTCGGCTACGGGATCGGCGTGCTCACGATGCCGTGACGTGCGGGCCCCAATGAGGCGCAACGACCTGGATATACTCGGCGCGATGTCCCTGCGCGCGCTCGGTTGTGTCTTCGTCCTGCTCTCGACCGGCCTTGTCGCCAGGGCGCAGGAAAAGAACCACTGGGCGTTCAACGTCGGGCCTGCCAATTCGTTCAAGGACCTTGGCTCTGAGGACGCGAGGCACGGCTGGTACTTCAGTCTTCAGCACTTTGCGCACGAGCCGCGGTTCAAGTTCTGGGGCTTCGAGGCGGACTTCGTCAAAGAGGCGTACTACATGCACACCATCGGAGGCGGGTTCCGTGTGTGGCCGGTCACTCGCGCGCACAACTTCGGCATCACGCTCGCCGGTCGATTTTGGCTGGGGCACGGGTACTTCATGGATGCAGGGTGGGGGCTCGACTACATCAATCGGTTGACTTACGACGTCTACACACGGCTCAACAGTTCTCCTGTTCTCGGTTTCGGATCGATCGTCAAATCGCCGATGGGCGAACTACAAGTCTCGCTGCGGTGGAAGCACATCTCCAACGCGGGGACGGCGGGGCACAACGAAGGAGAGAACTACCTCGTGCTTGCGGTGGGTCTACGCTTTTAGATCCTGCCGCACGGATGCCCAGCGAGCATCGTACGTGTGGTCGGGAGCGCACTCGAGGCCGACGTTCACCGACCGTCTGAACAGTTCCTTAACCAGTTCGTCGCCTTCGAGAAACGCGTTGATGAGTCCGCCCATTTTTTCTGGGGTCTCCGTCTGGACGACGCTCGACGGGGAATCGGCTCGCACGTCTTGCACGGCCGGGATGCCGTAGCCTATCAGATCGAAGGCGCGCGGGTTGGGCGAACTTCCCGGCTCGCGGTGGACGTTGACGACGATCTTGCACTTCGCGTAGAGGTCCGCAACCTCCTCCGGGCTGAAGTAGCCCGTGCTCGGTGACGTGTCCATGCGGACACGGGTGTGCTGGCTGTGCGTTCGGTCCCAAAAGCGTGGCTTCCACTTAGGGCCGACGACGCACCATGTACGTCCCTTACAGAGCCGGTCGACGGTGCCGAGCCACTGCTCGCGCCGGTCGTCGGTCGTGCCGACGAAGCCGATGTCGAACGGCTTCTTGTCGTACTGCTCGGGTTTGACCGTTGCGTCGTACGCGCAGGGCAGAAAGCGTCCCTGTTGGTGCCTGCCGACGCTGGACGAGTCGTTGGTGTAGACAGCAGAGTAAGTACCGGCCCAGGTCTCGCTGTTGAAGAGGGCGGTCGACTGCGTCTCGTACGGCTCGTCGGTCAAGACGAGAGCCTTCGCGGTGCCCGGGATCGAACGCGCGCGCATGCGGTCGTGCACTTGACGCCCCGATATAACGACCGTGACACCGACATCCAGACTTGTCAATTTGTCTAGCGGTTCGTCTGGCAGGTCGTAGAACCCGTGCGCGTTAATAGCGACGGCGCTCTCCACGCCTGGATCGCGCTTGATCGCTCGGTACCACCCGAGGGCCGTATTGAACACCGCCCGCGGCACGTCCGGGAACACGACGGCCACTTTCATCCGTCCGCGGATTCTACCGGGAGTGGTATCTTTCGCCCGTGCCCGCCCGCATGCCTTTCCGTGGAACGCTTTTGAACACGCTACTCGTGTTGGTCGGTTCAGGCATCGGGCTCGCCCTCAATCGCGCCCTGCCTGCCAATCTCGAGACGCTCGTGCTCGCGGCGATGGGTCTGATCAACCTCGGGTTTGGCGTGAAACTTTTCTTGGAAACCAAGAACGTACTGGTACCGACGATCGCTCTGATGGTGGGTGCAGCCGTGGGGGCTCTGCTTCACTTAGACCACCTGACTGGAGCGATCACAGATTGGGCGCGGCACACAGTGGGCGGCGGCGACACGTTCAACATCGGCCTGATCACCGCGAGCCTGCTGTTCTGCGTCGGACCGATCACCTTGATCGGTTGCGTCAAGGACGGGCTGGAGCACGACATCGAACTGCTTGCGATGAAGTCGATGCTCGACTTCGTTGCGTCGCTGTTCCTGGCGGCGTCTCTGGGAATCGGCGTGCTTTTCTCGGCGTTCGTCGTGCTGGTCGTACAGGGGGCGCTGACAGCGCTGGCCCGGCCGCTCAAAGCGATCGTCGAACGGCCCGAACTGATCGCCGAGGCTACGGCCACGGGAGGGGCGATCCTGCTCGCGCTCGGGCTGTACCTGTTGGATATCAAGAAGTTGCACACGGAACTGTTCATTCCGTCGCTGTTCATCGCTCCGCTGATCGCCCCGCTGTTCCACCGCGCCCCCAAGGGCGTCGGGTAAGTTTGTCCAATGGTCTTGAAGCGTGCCGCCGCGCTCGCCCTGATGGTCGCCGTATGCGCGTCGCTCGTTTTTGCGCAGTTGGGCGGCCAATCGAGCCCGCAGCCGACGGTGCCCGACGGACTGAAGAGCCCGCAGGCGACGATGCTGACGTTCCTGACGGCGATGAACAACGGGGACTCGGCAGGGGCGCGAAGCACGCTCGACTTGAGCCAGATCAACGGGATCCAGCAGGCGGCTGAAGGTGACCGGCTCTCCGCTTCGCTCTGGGACATCATCAACCGGACCGAGTACGTCCAGATCGACCAACTCCCCGACAATCCGAGCGGCAAACCGTACGTCTTCCACCGTTACGACGGAGACCGGTACGCGATCGTGATCGACAAGGGCGTCGATGGCGCATGGCGGTTCTCGTCGGAGACGGTCGCACAGATCGACCAGATGTTCTCGTTCGTGCGCGAGGCGGGATGGGAGGTCAAGGAGGACCCCTCGACGGGGAAGAAACTGGTCGAGGTCGACCTGTTGCAGGCGAACCCTTCGCAGTGGCTGCGAGAGAAGGTGCCGCAGAACCTGCGCGGAACGTTCCTCGGGATAGGTATCTACAACTACTTGGCCGCGCTCGCGCTGGTCGTCATCGGATTCATCGCCGGCGCGCTGATCCGCTTGATCACGCGGCTGATCGTGCGGTCCTCGCTCCACATCGAGGAGGAGATCGCCGACAAGAAGCAACTTCGGCGCATCGGTCGGGCGCTGAGCCTGATCGTCAACGTGGCGCTGGTGGGGTTTGGGATTCCGTTCCTGACCCTGCCCTTCTACGTCACGAACCCGGCGCTGTTCCTGCTGAAGGCGCTGAACGCGCTCGGCTGGCTGTGGCTGCTCTCCGTCTGTTGGGACGTCTTCGTCGCGGTGGCCGCGCGAAGAGCGGGCGAGAGTTCGGAGGCGACGCACAAGGTCGTCGTGCCGGTCGCGAGCAAGTTCGGGCGGTTCTTCATCTTCGGCGGCGTGCTGGTGTTCTTCGTCTCGCAACTGGGCTACAACATCAGTGCGCTGATGGCCGGCCTGGGGATCGGCGGCTTGGTGTTCGCGCTGGCCGCCAAGGACAGCGTCGAGAACCTCTTCGGCTCGATCACGATCCTGATGGAGATGCCGTTCGGCGTCGGGGACTGGGTGAAGATCGGCGACATCGACGGGACGGTCGAACAGATCAACCTGCGCAGCACGCGGATCAGGACGTTCCAGGACTCGCTGATCACGATGCCGAACAGCAGGATGATCACGTCGCACGTCGAGAACTTCGGTGCGCGCCGGAGGCGGCGCATCAAGACGACGCTGGGGATCGCATACGACACGCCTCCTGCGAAGATAGACGCGTTCTGCACGCGCCTTCGGGACATGATGTACGAACACCCGGGCGTCTGGAACGAGAGCCGGTACGTCTACTTCAACAACCTGGGCGAGAGCACGCTCGACGTCCTCGTGTACTGTTTCCTGGAGGCTCCGACCTACGAGGACGAACTGAAGTACCGCGACGACCTTCTACGAAAGATCCTGGAGATCGCCGCAGAGATGGGCGTCGAGTTCGCCTTCCCCACGCGGACGCTCCACATCGCTAGCGAGCCGGCGGACACCAAGGGCTGAGGTTCTCGGGCAAAATAGGCGCATGAAGCCCTGTCGCCTCATCCTCTCTGTCCTCGCGCTCGCCTCGGCCGCCACGCTTTTTGCCCAAGACCGGCTGGCGGGCCTCGTCGACACCTCGAAGACCGCCGCCAAGCGCAGCGAACTCCAAAAGGCGATGAAGATCGCACGGCCGGACTTCCAGTGGACGAGCGGCACGACGCTGGCCGTGGAGGAGGGCAGCGACTGGTACGAGTTCGACGCCAAGACGGGCAAGAAGAAGAAAATGGACGAGGCTCCCGAGAGGGAGCAGCGACAGCGGCCCAGCGACCCGAACGGCAAGCGCCGTCGGCCGGACCGCGGGCGGCAGTACGAGGAGGAGTTCAGCCCAGACGGGAAACAGAGGGTGTTCTACCGAGACGGGAACATGTGGGTGAGCGACGCCGACGGAAAGAACGAGAGCGCGATCACGACCGAGGGCGACGAGAGCAAGAGGGTGAAGTTCGGGAGCGCGAGTTGGGTGTACGGAGAGGAACTCCGACAGCGCGACGCGATGGGCTGGTCTCCGGACGGAAAGAAGGTGTGGTTCTATCGGTTTGACGACGGTCAGGCGAAGGACTACTTTGTGACCCTCCATGAGACGGACGTGCAGAACGCGCTCGAAGTTGACGCGTATCCGAAAGCGGGTGCACCGAACCCCACCGTCGACCTCTACACCTACGACTTCGCAACGAAGAAGCGCACGAAGATCAAGGTGCGTCCCGGCGAGTTCGACGAAGGGATCGGTCACTACGTGTACGGCATCTCGTGGTCGCCCGACAGCAAGGAACTGCGCTTCCACCGAACGAACCGGTGGCAGAACACGATGGAGTTCTGTGCGGCCGATCCGGCGACCGGCGACGTGCGCGTGATCGTGCGGGAGGAATGGCCCCAGTCCTGGACGGAGAACATGCCGGACCGCACTTACCTCGACGACGACCCGAACATCTCCAAGGCCGAGAAGTACCGTGGGAAGATGATCTGGACGAGCGCGCGCACGGGGTTCGACAACTACTACTTGATCGACATCGCTACGGGAGCAACCGTTGCGCTCACGAACCTGAAGCAGGACGTGATCAACATCGAGCGGATCGACCTCGTCGCTGGGACGATGGACTTCACGGCCGCCGGGCCGGACAACCCGTACATGATCCAACTGTACACGGCGAAACTCGACGGGAGCGGGGCGAAACTGGTCACCGACGAATCGTTCAGCCACTCGGTCGACATTTCGCCCAGCGGCGAGTACTTTGTGGACACGGCGGAGACGCTGAACTCGCCGCCGCGCGTCACACTGCGAAAGATCAATGGGCAGCCGGTCACGACGATCGCGGCGAGCGACATCAGTGCCGCGATCAAGGCAGGCTTCAGGCCCGCACAACGGATCGTCTTCACCGCCGCGGACGGCAAGACGCAGTGCTACGGTTCGCTCCAGTTCCCCGCCGACTTCGACCAGGCCAAGAAGTACCCGGTGATCGTGGACATCTATGGCGGGCCGGAGTCGACCGGCTATCGCGAGCAGTTCCTCGAGTTCGACCGCAAGGGCGACTATGGGTTCATCACGGCGCACTTTGCCGGCCGAGGGACGAGGGAGCGCGGAAAGGCGTTTATGGACGCTGTGTATCTCAAACTTGGGCAGGCTGAGATCGACGACGAAGCAGCGGGCGTCAAGAAGATCGCAGAACTGCCGTACGTCGACGGTACGCGCGTGGGGATCACCGGGACGTCGTACGGCGGGTACTCGTCGTGCATGTGTCTGCTGCGCTATCCAGACGTGTTCGCTGCCTCGGTCTCGTGCAGCAGCGTCACAGACTGGCGCAACTACGACACGATCTACACAGAGCGATACATGCGCACGCCGCAGGCGAACCCGGAGGGATACAAAGCGGGCGCGCACGTGACTTACGCGAAGGACCTGAAGGGCTGGCTGATGTTGTACTACGGGACGGCGGACAACAACGTCCACCCGTCGAACACGTTCCAACTGATCAAGGAACTGCAGCGCGACCACAAGTACTTCGAACTGCAGGTCGGGCCGGACTTCGGCCACTCTGGGATGAACTTCGACCGGATGATGGAGTTCTTCGTCGAGCGACTGACGATCACTGGGCCGCGGAGATGATGCGCTTTCGTAGCGCGAGGAGCGCCGCCCTTTCGCTTCGCGCGCGAACGCCTTCTCTGTCGCCGGGGAACTGGTTGCGTTCGAAGGTGGTCCCGCCGGGGCCCGCGACCGCGATGTAGACAAGCCCTACCGGTTTCGTCTTGCTGCCTCCGCCGGGACCGGCGATGCCTGTGATCGAGACGCCCCACGTCGCGCCGGTCTTATTTACGACGCCTTCGGCCATCTCCTTCGCGCACTGCTCGCTGACCTCTCCGTGATCCTTGAGCGTCTGAGGCGACACGCCAAGAAGAGCCTGCTTGAGTTCGTTGGTATAGGAGAGGACTCCGCCAAGGAAGACTTTCGACGAGCCAGGAACCGAAGTGATGATCTTGCCGAGGCCGCCGCCCGTACAACTTTCTGCGACGGCGAGGGTCTCGATGCGGTCTTCGAGAGCCGTGAGGATCGACGACTCCAAGGATTCGCCGTCGAAGCCGTAGACGAGATCGCCGAGGCGCGATTCGATCTCGGCGACGACAGGGCCGACCGAAGCCTCCGCCTTCTCTCTGGTATCGGCCTTCGCCGTTACTCTCAGATGCACCTCGCCTGTCTTGGCGTAGGGGGCGACCGTTGGGTTTTCGCCCTGCATCAGGTCTTCGAGCCTTTCCTCGACCATGCTCTCCCCCATGCCGGCGATCTTGAGCGTACGGGAGTGGATGACTCCGTCTGAAACGGTGCGAAGGTAGTCGCTGACCGGGCCATGGAGCATCGGCACGAACTCGAGTTTAGGACCAGGCAGGGCGACGACCGTCTTCCCGTCCTTCTGGCAGATGAGGCCGGGCGCAGTTCCGTTTATGTTGGGAAGCGGCCTGGCGCACGAGGGTCGCGACGCCTGGCGCGACTGGTTGGGAACGACCGGGATCCCGCGGGACTCGAGTTTGTTGCGGATCTCCTTTTCGATGTCTACGTCGTGGACCAGTTGGTCACCGAGGGCTGCAGCGATACCGTCGCGCGTGACGTCGTCCATCGTGGGGCCGAGTCCGCCGATGGTGAAAACGATATCGGACCGGGAGAGTGCGAGACTGAGTGCGGCTGTGAGGCGCTCCACGTTGTCGCCCACCGTCTGCCTGCAAAGGTGCACGACACCGAACTCCGCAAGAACCTTGCCGAGTTCTGCGCTGTTAGTGTCGACGATGTCGCCGAGCAACAGTTCCGTGCCGACGGCGACGCTCTCAGCGGTCATGCCACGATTGTGGCCTAGTTTCCGCCGCTCTTCTGGCCCGGCGGCGTGTAGGGCATCAGGACTCCGCCAGCGCCGACCATCCAGACCTGCTGTCTGCCCGCCCCGGTGTGGGGGCCGCACGAGCCGCCGTTGAGGATCACGACCTGTGGCGGGCTGTAGAAGCGGGAGTAGAAGTTCGGGAATCCGAAGTAGCGCGGCACGCTGAGGACGATGAACGGGTTCGTGCCGTTGCCGAAACTGAACTGCGTACTGCGGGTGCTGCTTCTTTCGTGAAAGGAGGCGCCGGCCTGGAAGTTTGGTTGTGAGATCGCAAACCGTACGTCGAAGCCGAAACTGGAGGATCTCTGGATGTCCTCGACGTAGAGGCCGTAGCCGGGCTGCCCGGTATTGCCAAGAGCGATGAGGAGCAACTGCTGGGTGTTCCAGTCGATCATCCGCGGGATGTCCTGGCCCTGGCGGTAGAAGGAGCCGGCGACGTGCGGCCAGACGCGGGTCCAGTCGTCATAGGAGCCGATCGTCCAGGTCCCGGCCTGCTGGAAGTCGCCCATCGAGCCGACGAGCACGGTGCTCCACTGCGGTTGCACCGAAGTGCCCCACTGGGGGGACATATTACGCTTGGTGATCTCGTCGAACTGCTGCGCAGACGCGAACGACGCCGCAACCAGTACGGCCAGTGCCAATATCGATTTCATCGTGACCCTCATACCTGTGGACGCTTGCCAGACTGATTATATTACGGTGTCCTGGCCGAGATCGCGCCCGATTTGCACAATCCTGGCTTGTGGGGCTGGTGCCGGGGGAGGGACTCGAACCCTCACAGGTTTAACCCCAGCGGTGTTTGAGACCGCCGCGTCTACCGTTCCGCCACCCCGGCGCCGGGTTGGAAGATACCTTGGGCGGGCAGTCGAGGGCCTAGGGTCGAGGGCTTAGGGGGCGGAGGTACGGGGTTAGAGTCTTGAAGCGGAGGACACACCCCTTCCCTAGCCCTCCCCCAAGGGGGAGGGAACTGCGTCTGCGACGATTGAGGGTTTAGGGGCACGGCGTCTAGTGGGCAGATTCGACTGTGACTTGGGGGAGGATCTCTTCGACGACGGCGCGGCGGGCGATCTCGGCGCCGTTGGTGGTGGCGGTCGCGGCGCCCGCAGCGACTCCGACGCGGAGGGCGTCCTCCAGGGAAGAGCCCTTTTCGAGCGCGCCGAGCATCGCGCCGACCAGGGAATCGCCGCTCCCGATGGTGCTCTTGGCCTCGACCTCGACCGGACGCCCGATGTAGGTCGCTCCCTGAACCGCGCACACGGCGCCCAGTTCGCCCAGGGAGACGACGCAGACGCCGTCGTCCTCGAGGTACTGGAGGAGTTCCTCGGCGGCGAAGATCGCGTCCTCGACGGACTCGACCTTGCGCCCGAGCAGACGGCCCGCCTCCTTGCCGTTCGGCTTGATGAAGTGCGGCTTTGCCTCAAGGCCCTGGCGCAGGGACTCGCCGTCGGCGTCGAGCGAAAGGCGCGCTCCGGCTGCCTTGGCGATCTGGCCGAGCGACTTGTAGGCGTCGACCGGGACGCCCTGCGGCAGCGAGCCGCCGAGCGCGACCCAGGAGCACTTTGCCGACCACTCGGTCACGCGGGCGACGAGGCGCTCCCACTCTTCGGCGGTGACGTGCGGGCCCTTCATGTTGAGCGTTGTCGGCGGCTCACCGGTGCCGTCCTCGACGCTGAAGTTGGTGCGCGTATCGGCGCCGATCTCGATGAAGTCGTGGCCCGCACCTTGGACGTCGAGCACTTTGCGGACGAACGCGCCGGGGCCACCGCCGAGGAACCCCGTGGCGACCGACTCGCTGCCGAGTTCGACCGCGACGCGCGAAAGGTTGACGCCCTTGCCCCCGGCGTCGGTCTCGACGCGGCCGACACGGTTCGTGTCGTGAAGTTTGAGCCCGTCCACGAAGAGCGTCAGGTCGATGCTAGGGTTCAGGGTGACGCTGAGGATCATTGTGAGATGAGTGCGACCAAGTGGAGCTTGTCCGGATCGATCGTACGCTCGGTGCCCAGCACGTAACTGAGCGGATGTGCCACCAGGTTACCGCCTTCCATACCGACCATCTCCGCGGTGTGGCCCTGTAGGATTCGCTCTACGGCGTGGACGCCGAGCCGGAGCGCCAGGACGCGGTCGAAGGAGGTCGGCCGGCCTCCGCGCTGCATGTGGCCGAGCACCGTGTAGCGGGCCTCGAAGCCGGTCTGCTTGGCGATGAACTGCTGGACGTCCTCGGCCTTGGCCGCCCCTTCGGCGACGACGATGATCGAACTGCGCTTGCCCCTCTTCCTCATGTTGCGCAGGCTTTCGCAGACCTCGTCGATGCGATAGGGGACTTCGGGAATGAGGCAGGCCTCCGCTCCGCAACTGAGCGCGACCTCCAGGGCGATGAAGCCGTTGTCGCGCCCCATGACCTCGATGACGAACACCCTCTCGTGCGAGTAGGCGGTGTCGCGGATCTTGTCGATGGCCTCGACCGCAGTGTTGACGGCCGTGTCGAACCCGATCGAGAAGTCGGTACCGGAGATGTCGT
>DATLWQ010000418.1:0-4636 GCA_035576225.1 Fimbriimonadaceae bacterium
GAAACGGAGTTAGTCCCCTCTCCCCGTATCCTGGGGAGAGGGTTAGGGTGAGGGGCGACGACAGAAGTCCTTTCCATGACCAACTGCCCACTGCCAACTGTCGGAGCAACGCGTGTATGAACCGATTGAGTGAGTTCCCTCCCTTCTTCAGCAAGAAGGGCCCCAACAACAAATCAGCGGCTACAATCAACCCATGCCGACGCTGTTCACCAAGATCATCAACGGCGACATCCCGGCCGACATCGTGTACCAGGACGAGCACGTCGTCGCCTTCCGCGACATCGACCCGAAAGCGCCCGTCCACGTCCTGATCGTGACCCGCGCGGAAATCGAGGGCCTCGCGAGCCTCCCCGACCAAGGCGACCACACCCACATCCTCAACGCGGCCAAAAGGATTGCGGAACAGGAAGGCATCGCAGAAGGCGGCTACCGGCTCGTGATCAACCAGGGCCAGGACGGCGGTCAGACCGTCGCCCACCTACACGCCCACCTCCTAGGCGGCCGCGCCTTCTCCTGGCCCCCAGGCTAACCCTCCGTCTTCCTGAGCCCCAATGTAGCCGCGGCCTTTAGGCCGCGTGAAAGATTCTATTTCCCAATGTAGCCGCGGCCTTTAGGCCGCGTGAAAAAGGTCTTCGGTTCGCGGTTACCCTAGTGCGACAGAACCTCGGTAATATCGAATCCCACAGCCCCTAGTCCGTGATAGTCCAATGGAGACTCGACAAGGCCAGCACGCACAGGATTCGCGCCGACATACGCAACGACTTCGTGTATGTCTTCCCCCTTGCGGATGACGTGGTCGTAGTAGTCCTTCTGCCACTCGAAGCCGTCCTTTCGCAAGTGGAAGCCAGAGGTTTGCTTAAACCTGTCAAATGCGCCTTTCATGTCCGATGAGCCTTCGTAGCCGTTGAGCACTGCATGCAGGTGGTCAGGCATAAAGCAGTAGATAACGGCGCGACACCTGAAGTGCGATAACGCTTGTTCGAGGTGTTCGACGTACACCTTTGTCCGGTCTTTGTTCGCGAATGGCCGGGCTCGGTGCTTGACGCACGCGGTGAAAAACACGTTTCCTTGCCCTGCGTACGCGAGCGGATCGAGCCTGTGTCGTCTTTCCCTTGGCTTCATTCAACCGTCATACCAGAAAATTCTGCCCCGGTTCTTAGGCCGAGTAGCGCAGGCTAAAGCCTGCGGCTACAGGTTTGTCACTATCTCCGCCACGGCCCCCGAGTCGTCGTGCAACTTCAGGATCGGATACGGCTTCGCCGTCTCGGGTAGCGCCGAAAGGAACCCCCACGCGACCACCCCGTCAAGGCTCTCGGGCTCCAAGAGGTTGAAGATCAGCACCCCCAACGGCTGTGACGTCCGCACCAGATAACTCCCCGCAGGGATGTTCGCCCCTTCCGTCCGGAACGCCCCCTCCAGTTGCACCAGTTGGCGTCCCTGGAACGGCCGTTGCGCCTGCGCGACCAGCGAGACGGTGAACGTCGTCGCATCGGCGATCAGGTCCTTGCGGAGGCGCTCCACAACGACCCCGTGTCGCAACAGCAGCGCAACAACCTTCGTCTCGCTCGCAGGCACGATGTAGGCGGCGGGCACCCACGCCTTGCGCGTTGCGACAAACCGGTCGTAGATCGTCATCGGCTCCTTGACGACCTCTGTAACGGGGCCGGTCGGCCTGGGCGCGCCCTCCGCCTGCGGCTTCTCCATCAGCACGTCCTCCGTCCCGCGCGAGGCCATCTCGAACCGCACCCCCAGTTCGTGCCCCTCCTTCCCCCACGCCACCATGTCAGCGTCAGCCTGCTTCGACATCGATACGATGCGGTCGGCGTCGGCCGCCACCTGCTCCAGGCACGCTCGCACAAAGAGGTACGTGTCGTGAACGCGCTGCTTGAACGTGTTGTGGCTCATCGCCTCGCTTAGGATCGTGATCCGGTTGCGCAGCCCGCTGTAGTTCGTCACGTACCGGCCTTCATAGCCGAAGGTCGACCAAGCGCGCTTTCCGTCGCGCGTACCGGCGTTGCCGTAGTCGAACGTCTCCAGTCCGAGTCCTTGCAGTTTCTGCCTCACCTTCGGCAGCAGTTCGTCGCGCGAGTAGTCTAGGATCGCGGGGTACGTGTCCGGGTGCAGAGAAGGCGAGTACGTCAGCCCATAACCGTGCCGAGTGCCGTCCGTGGTGTGCAGGTCGAGCACGACGTCCGGGTCCCACGGGTTGTAGATCCCGCTCAGCGCCGCTTGCATCTCCGGCGACTCGGCCTTCATGCAGTCGCGGTTGAGGTCGAGCCCCGCTCCGTTCGTGCGCAGGCCGACGATCGCCGGCCCGGTCTGCTCAGACCGGTTGGTCGCACCGTCGCCCCAGCTCTCGTTGCCGTCGATGTTGTAGATCGGCACGACCAGAAAGATCAGTTTGTGGAGCAGCGGGTCGTTGTCGCGGTACATGTTGCGCAACAGCATCTGCGCCGCCTCCTTGCCCTCGACTTCGCCTCCGTGGATGTTCGCCTCGATGTAGACGATCGGCTTTCCGCTCCGCTTGGCCTCCAATGGCGTCGTGACCGGCGGCAGCGATGCGATCGCCATCGGAATCCTGCGCCCGCCCTGGCTCGTGCCGATGTACTGCACCTTCACCGGAGTCCGCAGTTGAAGAGTGTCCAGAAAGTCCACGACGTGCGCGTACCCGCTGGTCTCCTTGTAGTCGGTGGCTTCGGCGTGGGTCTCCGGCCAGGCAGCCTGCTGCAGGATCAACGAAAGCGCGGCGACGAACATTGTGCGACGAGTTTAGCCCGGTCCGTGTAGAGTCTGGGCGTGGTACAGACTGGCCTCGACCGGATGGTCGCGGACCGCTTTGCGCGCTTTCGCGGCGAGCGGGTCGCCTTCGTCTGCAACCAGGCCTCCGTCGACGCCGATTTCCGCCACCTCATCGACCTCGCCCAGGAGGCTGGGGTCGAGATCGCCTGCGCCTTCGGCCCGCAGCACGGAATCTGGGGCCACACCCAGGACAACATGGTCGAATGGGAGGGCTACGAAGACCCGCGTACCGGCCTTCGCTTCTACTCCCTTTATGGAGAGCACCGCTCGCCTACCGAGGAGTCGCTGAAAGGCGTGGACAGGCTCGTGTTCGACGTCCCCGACGTCGGCGCGCGCTACTACACCTTCATTTGGACCCTCGCCAACTGCATGTCGGCTTGCACCCAAAACCAAGTCCAGGTCACAGTCCTCGACCGCCCAAACCCGATCAACGGCACCGACGTCGAAGGCCCAGTGATGCAGCCCGCCTTCGCCTCCTTCGTCGGTCTCTACCCGCTCCCAGCACGGCACGGCATGACGGTCGGCGAGGTCGGTAACTACTTGCAGCGCGACCATATCCAGGGCTGCGACTACTCCGTCGTGGAACTCACCGGTTGGCAACGGGACATGTTCTTCCAAGGCATAGGCCTGCCCTGGGTCGCTCCGAGCCCGAACATGCCGACCGCCGACACCGCGCTCGTCTACCCCGGCATGTGCCTGCTCGAAGGGACGAACCTCAGCGAGGGTCGCGGCACGACCCGCCCGTTCGAGACCTTCGGCGCGCCATGGCTGGACGGGCGGGAACTGTCCAAAAGGTTGAACGACCTAGCGCTCCCTGGGGTGTCTTTCCGTCCGACGACCTTCGAACCGACCTTCCAAAAGCACGCAGGCAAGGTGTGCGAAGGCTGTTTCATCCACGTACGCGACCGCAAGGCGTTCCACCCGGTTCTGACCGCCATCGCCGTGATCACCGCCTCGCGAGAAATGGGCAACGGCAAGTTCGAGTGGCGTCAGCCCCCGTACGAATACGAGTACGAGCGCCTGCCGTTCGACATCCTCGCGGGCAACGAATGGCTGCGCCACGCGATCGAAGAGGCGACATCCTTGGGCACCATCCAAGAGCGCATATCACAAGAAACGGCCGCTTTCGAGGCCGTGCGCAAAGCCTCTCTCATCTACTAGTCTGGGTTCGCTCCGACCGGCATCGACCGCGAGGCAAGATTAACGTCGCATTATTTTGTGAAAACTGTGCCGCCAAGTGGGCATTTGCGGGCTTTCTACGTGGCTATAATGCCGACACGGGGTTTCGCAAAAGTCAGTTGGCACGGGGCCCCAATACCAGCCCGGTTGCTATTCGGTCTGGTGGAGAGATAGATATGATTCGGAAGGCTTTTACACTTATTGAATTGCTCGTTGTCATTGCGATCATTTCGATCCTTGCTGCGATTCTGTTCCCGGTCTTTGCGCAGGCAAAGGTAGCGGCGAAGAAGGCCGTGGGGATCTCGAACCAGAAGCAGATCAGTCTGGCGATGATCATGTACTCGACCGACTACGACGACCTGTATCCGCGCAACGACGACTGTGCGCCGTATTCGTCACTCAACCCGGTCCTTAACTCGAACCCCTGGAACCCGAATGGTGCTGGCTGTAGGACGTTCCCGTTCTACTACCGACGCAACCACTTCTCATGGCAGAAGTGGATCATGCCGTACGTCAAGAACGTTGGGGTGTTCGAGGACGGCTTGCGACAGAAGGAACAGGACAACTGGAACCAAAACGGTCAGTTGGTGTACGGTCTCGTTCTGAACTCTGCGGTGACGGGGTCGCTCGACGTGTATGCGCGGTCGGCTACCTTCAA
>DATLWQ010000419.1:0-3059 GCA_035576225.1 Fimbriimonadaceae bacterium
AGTCGCACGGCGGTGAACGAGGCGGCGTCGATCGCGCCGTCGTACATCGCGAGCCGCGCAAGGACGGAATTGGCGGCGAACGCAATCAGGGTGACGACCGTGAGGAGGAGCGTGCGACCAGACACTCGCCAGACGGTACCACGTTCCCCCTCTCCACTGCTCCAGTGGGCGGGGGCTCCGGGTACTGTCGTGCGATGATCGAGTGGCTCCGCCTCGCCGCACACCCCGCGACCGTCAAGCGGGCCCTATGGACCGCGCTCGTCGTCGTCGCGATCCTCATTGCCATCAATCACGGCGCAGCGATCCTGTCCAGTCAAATGGACGCCACCAGGATCTGGCAGGCCGTCCTCACCGTGTTCGTTCCGTACGCAGTTTCGACCGTCTCCAGCGTCCAGACGAGGAGCGAACTTGCGCGCCGGGCGGAAGATCGGGATAAGATTCAGCCATGAAGGCGCTTCTTGCGGCACTCGCCATGGTGGCCCCGCTCCAAGACGAGGGTGGTTCTCTCGCGGCCCTCGCCCGGCGCATCGACGGCCAGTCGCGCCGTGCCACCAGCACTCGCACTGAAAACGGCAAACACGTCGGCGACCTGCTCGAACACAGCAACTACGACAACTTCCGCGTCAAACCCGGCGAGACGCACGTCCTCTTGGACGAAAAGGGCCCCGGCGTCATCACGCACATTTGGCTCACGTTCCTCGGGCCGGAAAAACAAGGCTGGGCGCCCAACGGCAGCGCGACGCACCAAGACATGCTCCTGCGTATCTATTGGGACGGCAGCGACCGTCCGGCTGTCGAGGCTCCGGTCGGTGACTTCTTCGCCAACTGCTTCGGCAAGCGCAGCGCTGTCATCAGTCTGCCGGTCATCGTCGAGGACGCCGACTCCTACAACTGCTTCTGGCACATGCCGTTCCGCAAGAGCGCGAAGATCGAGATCGTCAACCAGGGCACGCAGAACATCAACCTGCTCTACTACAACATCGACTGGATCAAGAAGAAAGCGATCTCCGCAGACACGCCTTATTTCTATGCGCAGTACCGACAGGAGTATCCCGAGCAACACGGCAAGGACTACGTCGTGCTCGATACGCAGGGCAAGGGCCACTATGTCGGCACGGTGATGGCCGTTCGAACGCGCAGCCCAAGTTGGTTCGGCGAGGGCGACGAGAAGATCTACATCGACGGCGAAAAGGACGCCTCCATCTGGGGTACCGGCACCGAGGACTACTTCCTCTCCGCGTGGGGGCTGAAGAAGACGAGCACGCCGTATTTCGGCGTCCCCTACTTCGACCAGTGGGGCATCGTCGGTGGGCACACGAGCGCGTACCGCTGGCACATCAACGACCCGATCGTGTTCGAAAAAGGCATCAAGGTCACTTTCGAACACTTCGGCTGGATCGCGCCCGACGAGAACAAGGACAACAAGAGCATGTCCTGGAACGAGCGCGAGGACGACATGTCGACCGTCGCGTACTGGTACCAGACAGGCACACCGACTTTCACTGCACGCGCACCGGGCGGGCCCGAGCGGCACCTACCATCGCTCGAGCGCGTCATCGCATACGCGCGCGACGGAATGACACACGGCGCAGGCGAAGCGGACAAGCAAGACCTCGATCTCTACGACGGCGCGCAGATGCTTTATAAGCCTACGAGCGCCGACAGCGCGTGGATCGAAGTCCCGATCACCGTCACCAAGAAGGAGCCGTTGCGCCTCTTACTCAACATGACGACGTCGTACGACTTTGGCCGCTACCAGGCGTACCTGATCCCGCCCACGGCATCAGGCGCAAGAGGCAGCGAAGCAGATGCCGTCAGGCTTGGTGGAGTGATGGATTTCTACTCACCCGACATTGATAACCAGGAGTTCCACCTGCTCGACTTCTGGCCCGATCCGGGCACCTACGTCCTGCGGCTTGAGTGCGTGGGCAAGCGGCCCGCGTCGAGCGGCTTCTACCTTGGCATCGAGTCAGTCCGCCTGCGCGAGAGACGCCCGCGCGTCGAACAGATGGGCTGGGACAAGGACAAAGACTGGAAGAAGCACCCGGTCCTCTATGGATAGTTCCCCTCTCCGTGCTGTGAATGGAGAGGGGGCTAGGGGGTGAGGAGTCCGCTCCCTGCCCTAAGTGCACCTCGAAAAGGACTAACTGCCGTAGTCGTTGATGTCGCCCGCAGGAACGCCCATCTGACCGGAGAACCCGTCCCGGTCGGGCGCCTGTTTGGCGCTCGCCTGGCTGTCGTCAGACTTCGCACAACCGATGATCGACGCGGCCAGCATTGTCAGTGCTAAGAGACGCAAGATCTTCCACATGACAATGGGTCTTGTTCCACGGTGTTGTGTCGCCCCACCGGTTGCCGCAGGTACGTTTGCGTGCCTCAAGACGTATGGTTGTGCCGTGCAACCGGAGGACGGTCACTTCTCGGTCGAACTGTCGCGGCCCGATGCACCAAGGGAGACCTGGAGTCCGGTCGATGGGTCAAAGTGGCGGACGTACTTTGCCCCTCCACTCATCAGGCCGACGACCCTACCGTCGTCCGGCTTCCAGGGCTTGGAGTCATAGACGAGGACCGAGGTGCCAGGTGTCAGCACTTCGCGCAGGTTCACGCCTGCCGCTTGAGCGTTGGGTAGGAACCCGCCGCCATCGGGGTTCTTGCTCGAAACGTCCAGACGCCCGGGAGGCGAGTACTGCTCTGCGACCTGGAGCAGATCCTCTGACGTGGACAACTGCGGCGGGAACCTATCGTCGTTGTCGGACGAATACATGAGCAGGGAGAGTGAGAGTGATTTCGCGGTGGCCATCGTACTCGCCTTCCGGGCCGCCAACTTCGCCTGCGCGAAGACCGGGAAGAGGATGGCGGCACCGATCGCGATGAAGAAGCAGAACCCTACGACGACAACGAGCACGACGATGACGACGACGGTCGTGTTCTTCTTGGGCTGCTCTGCGGGCGGCGGAAATTGCGCCATGGCTCACCTACGGCCGAATGATACCAATTCTCACCAAACTTTGAGACAACGCCTTGCCCGCCCGACAACTGCGTACGCTAGACGCGGCTAC
>DATLWQ010000420.1:0-1735 GCA_035576225.1 Fimbriimonadaceae bacterium
GGACTTTCTTGCGCAGAAGTGGGACAGCGGCAAGGGGCGTGCGGAACTTGTCGACGCGATCAAGGCGCTGAAGGCTGCTACGCGGGCGCGCTGATCGGACTAAGAAGGCTGTGTCTTCGGCGAAGGCGGCGACACGTCAGCCTGCTGTTTACTCACGACTATGTACCGCCAAATCAGGGTCGGTAACAGCAGAATTAATGTCCATGTAACTCCAAGGTGCAATGGTTGCGGCCACCACTCTACGGGAATAAGAATAAAGATTAAGCCAATACACAAGAGTAAGTTGGTATTGAATTGAACCTGTTTTTGCCTGCGAGTGGACCGCCTCAAGAGGGGCGGAGCAGTGTATTCACCGCCTGCGGGGGGAGTCTGCGACATGAACTTCCGAAACCGATTTGAGAACTCGATCACCGGCGCCTGAGGGTCGATACCCTTTGCAACTCTTATGTTTTCTAGCTCAATGACCGCGCACTCGTGTTCGTCCGAGAGCGTGTATCTCGGTGCGTCCTCGAATTGCCGCTTGTTCAACGGGGAGTGCGCGATGTCTGATGGGAAGAGGTCGAAGCAAAGATCCGTCGACCACACCCTCATCACGCCATCACCGAAAGTGACTGCTGCATTGAATGCTCCGTACAGAACTTTATTCTTTTGGAGCCTGACCCTGCACGTGAACGCCTCTTTGTTCTTCAAAGTCTTGGCGATCTTCACGCCCGGATCTCCGTGCTTCAACGACTTCTCCAGCGCGACCAACAGAAGGACGAAGATCGCCGAACCGGGAACTATGAACTCTGTCTTCTCTAAGATCGACCAATCTGGGAAGACGACAAAGGTCGCCACGAGATAGGCGACAGCTGTGACGCACCAGATCAGGAGTGCCTGCTTTTTAGAATACCGACCACCTGTCAGGAGGCCCCAAAAGCCCAAGCGTTCGCCATCGGCGACGCTCGTCTTCGCGTCAATCCATTCAGCCCTTTTGCGTTCCACGGCTCTATTATATCGTGCTAAGGGTCAGAGGACGCCCTCCGACTTCGTCGTGTGCAGAAAACCAAACGTCCATCGAAGCGGCGCGGTACGATCCGTGACGACCATGGTTCTCCTCACGCCAGGGCCGTGCATGACCAGCGAGACGGTGCGGCAGGCGGCGGCACTGCCGGACCTCAACCACCGCGACCCGGAGTACGCGCAGGTGGCGCGCGACGTGCGTGGCGCTCTCGGGCGGTTGGGCCAAGGGCACAAGCCGTACGTGATCGGCGGCAACGGAACGATGGCGATGGAGGCGATGGTCGCCTCGTGCATCGAAAAGGGCCCGTGCCTGGTCGTCAGCAACGGGTTCTACGCTGAGAGGTTCGTGCGGATCTTCCAGGCGCACGGGATCGAACACGAACTGATGTGGTTTCCGTGGGACTCGCCGTGGGACATGGCGAAGATCGAGCGCGCGCTTGAAGATGGTGAGTTTGAGGCGGTGTTGGCGACGCACCATGAGACCTCGACCGGTCGGCTGAATCCGATTTCGGAATTGGCAGAGGTCGCTGGAGCGACCGGCACGACCTTGCTCGTGGACGCTGTGAGCAGCCTGGGCGGTGAGGAACTTTCGCTTGCAGGGATCGACGCGGTGTGCTGCACGTCGAACAAGTGCCTGCACGGGCTTCCGGGCGTCGCTTTCGTCTTGTTGGAGCCTTCGTTTGCTGTGCGGATCGAGTCGTTCGCGCCGCGTACGTTCTCTTTGCACCTGCCG
>DATLWQ010000421.1:0-9004 GCA_035576225.1 Fimbriimonadaceae bacterium
CGAAAGGCTGCCGATCGTCTTGCCGTGGAACCCGCCGATCGTGCTCACGACTTTGGCGCGTCGCGTGGTCGCCTTGGCGAACTTCAGCGCCGCCTCCGCCGCCTCCGTGCCGCTGTTGCAGAAGAAGGTGAATTCGATTCCCTCAGGCGTGATCTGAGCCAGCCGCTCGGCGAGGTCCGCCTGGTTCTTGCAAAAGAACGTCTTGCCGCTCAAGGGCAGGTCGTCCAACTGCCTCTTCACCGCCTCGACGACCTTCGGGTGCCGGTGTCCCAGACTGAAGACGCCGTAGCCGCCCAGACAGTCCAGATACCGCTTGCCGTCCTGGTCGGTCAGATAGCACCCCTCGCCCCGCACCTCGACGCCGAACCCGGCGAAGTTCATCAACTTCGCGAGGTACGGGTTGATGTGCTCGCTGTACTTGCGGACCACCTCAGCATGGAGTTCGTCAGCCTGCATGGCCGAAAGTATATGGCCAACCAGCCCCAAAGAGGGGAATATGGCTTGCCCCAACCAGGGTCGGGGAGAGGCTCCTTGCCATGCGCCAGACTCGCGCGCCCCCTCAAGTTCCCCGCATTTCTACCGATATGACAGATGGGTCGCTCCAGCAATGGGCGCGCCTGGGCTCCAAGGATCGGGGCCGTAGTTGCGAACGGAAGCGCGGGAGGACCGGATCCGACCGTGCAGATACTAGACAGACTCTTCGGCCCCAAAGTCGATAACTTCGAGCGCTCGCTCAATCGGTTGTCGCTAAGGCAGTCCGTGCTCACGGGCAACCTGGCCAACGTAGACACGCCTGGCTACAAGCGCCGTGACGTGGACTTCGCCATCGAACTCAAACAGGCCGAGTCCGGCCTGCCTGGCCTTCCCACCGATCAACTCGGCGGCGTCAAGGTCGATCCCGGTGCGATCAGTGTCAGCGACAACGGCGTCGATATGGAGGCGGAAGTCTTCGACCTTGGCGAGAACGAGATCCGCTACCAGACCATGTCGCAGATGACTCGCGGCTACTTCCGCGGACTCAAGAACGTGATCAGGGAGGGTAGATAATGACGCTTTCCCAGGCGATGAGGGCCAGTTCGACAGGCATGACCGCCGAGCGGTTCCGCATGGACGTCATCTCGACGAACATCGCCAACGCCAACTCGATCCAGACCACGGACCACGACGCCTACAGGCGACAGGTCGTCATCCTCAGCGGGAACGACCGCGGCGTCCGCATCGAGCGGCTCGCCAACGACATGAGCGAACTCCGGCGCGAGAGCGAGCCCGGAAACCCCAACGCCGACAAGGACGGCTTCGTCTACTACTCCAACGTCAAGCCGATCAATGAGATGGTCAACATGATCAGCGCGACCAGGGCGTATGAGGCCAACGTCGCCGCGTTCAACTCCTCCAAAGGGATGTTGCGCTCGGCGCTCACGATCGGAGACGTCTAATGCGGATTGGCGCAATCAACCCGGCCCTTCAGGGCATCGCACAGCAGACCACGAAAACCCAGGATGCGGACGGCAAGCCCGACGATTTTGGGAAGATGTTGATGGACGTCATCAAGGAGGTCAACTCGTCGCAGCAGAAAGCGAGCGACATGCAGGACGCCTTCATGACGGGTCAAAACGTGGAGCTTCACGAACTGATGATTTCGATGGAGCGTGCGGGCCTCGCGATGGAGTTGACACTCCAAGTGAGGAATAAGATCCTGGAGTCATACCAAGAGATCAGCCGCATGCAGGTCTAGTCAGCGTTCGTGCAGTCCCCGAGGCCTGTGACAAGCCATGGAAACTGCCGCACAGAAATTCAAAGACTGGTGGGAGGTTGCAGACCGCACGCAGCGGTACGTGACGATCTTCGGGGCAGCCGCGATGCTGCTGCTCCTGGTGCTGACCGCCTACGTCATGTCGCGCCCTAAGATGACGGCGCTTTACGCCGGTCTCACGCCGGAGGACTCCGGAAAGGTCGTCGACGCACTGCGCAAGAACGGCATCCCCGTCCAACTCGGTGACCGTGGCGAGATCATGGTCCCGTCCGACCAGAAGCCGGACGCGGAGAACGCTGTCGCAATGGCCGGCGCGACCCCCGACAAGGGCCCGCAAGGCTTCGACCTCCTCTTCAATCAGTCCGGCTTTGGCCAGACCTCCAAGGAGGAGCAAGAGCGGGTCATCGCCGCGAAAGAGGGCGAACTCGCCAAGACCATCATGACCTGGCAGGGCGTCGCGTCCGCCAAGGTCCACTGGAACCCTGGCGACGACTCCCCGTTCGCGAGTGAAAAGCAGCCCGGCTCCGCCACCGTCAGCGTCGTCGAGTCGGGCGCTGGCCTCGCAGGGACGGCCGGCAAAGCGATCGCGAGGCTCATTCAGAACGCGACAGGCGTCGACGCAGAGCACATCACAGTCGTCAACAACTACGGCCGGATGCTCTACGACGGCGAACTCCTCAGCAACGACGGGTTCGGCGACGGACAGAAGTTATCGGCAGAGATCCAAGAGTCGCGCCGCCGCGAGGGCGACCTCGCGCGCAACCTCGACGCAGCCTTCGGCCCCGGCAACACGATCCCCATGGTGCAGGTCTCCCTCAACATGGACAAGACTTCCATCCAGGAGGAGACGAACGTGCCGAGCGAGGCCGCTGCGGACACCACCGAGGTGACCGAGGCCGTCGCGGGCCCCGGCGTGGACATCAACAAGATCACGGGCAACGGTGCCGGCCCCGCCGACGTGACGACCGCAGTCCTCCAGCAGGACGGCGCGTCCCAAAACCCGGACACGGGCGGCCCCAAGAGGGAGGGCGGCGGAGCCTACGTCAGTAAGCAAAAGGCAGAAAAGCACCCGACGGACCATAAGACCATCGTCACGACGGTCGCCCCTGGCGCCATCGCCGGCATGACCGTCCAGATCCTCGTCAACAAGAAGACCGTCAAGGACATCAAGGCAGTCGAGCAGATTGCTAACGCGTACCTCGGCGCGAACTTCGGCAAGAAGGGATTCGCCGCGACGGTCACCGGGATCGACTTCGATACCGCGGCTCAGGCGAGCACGAAGACTGCAGCGAGCGCAGCCGAGAGTTCCGCAAAACTCCAGCAGTTCATTTCGATTCTTCCCGTCCTCGCGCTCCTGGTCGTCGGCTTCATGGTGGTCAGGGCGATCGCGAAGGTCGCCGCGCAGAGGAACGTGTTCACCACCGCCGCGCTCCCACAGGGCGGGGAGATGAACATCCAGATGCTGCAACCCGTCAAGCGCCACGCTCCCGCGCCCGCGCTCACCGACGAAGCCACAAGGGCCGAATACGGCAGTCCGACGGGCGAAGCGGGCCAGGCTCTCGCGACCGCCCTCGACAGCGGCCGTATAGACGACGCACTCAAGATCATCGAGGAGATGCCGGAGGACCCCGAGATTAAGGCCATCCAATCAAGGATCAACGTGCCTTTAGAGCAGATCAAGCACATGGCAAAGACAAAGCCTGAGTCGGTCGCCATGCTGCTGAAAGGCTGGATCATGGAGGACATGCGGTGAGAAAGGTCGCAACCAGTTCGCTGACGGGCCGCAAGAAGGCGGCGATCATCTTGGCCATCCTCGGCCCCGACATCGCCGCAGAGGTGATCAAGCACTTCGGCGACGACCAGATCGAGACGCTCTCGCTTGAAATGGCGAGGATGGAGAAGGTCAGCCCAGAACTCCGCGAGACGATCACGAAGGAGTTCCACGACCTCGCCATGGCACAGGACTACATCGCTGAGGGCGGCGTCGACAACGCCAGAAAGGTCCTCGAGAACGCTTTTGGCGCCGACAAGGCGGACATCATGGTCCGCAAGATCGTCAACGCCATGCAGGTCATGCCGTTCGAGTTCCTCAAGCGCGCCGACCCGCAGCAGTTGCTCGGCTTCATCCAGAACGAGCACCCGCAGACCATCGCACTCGTCCTGGCATACATGCCGATGTCGCAGTCTTCAATGATCCTCAGCAAACTTCCGCAAGAGGTCCGCGTCGAGGTCGCCGAGCGCATCGCCATGATGGAGCAGTGCCCTCCCGAGGTCATTCGCAAGGTCGAGTCGGTTCTCGAAAAGAAGGTTTCCAACATGATCAACCAGGACGTCTCCAAGGCCGGCGGGCCGAAGGCGCTGGTGGATCTCCTCAACCGCGTTGACAGATCGACCGAGCGGCTCATCCTCGAGGCGCTCACCGAGAGCAACCCGGAGTTGGCCGAAGAGGTCAAGAACATGATGTTCGTCTTCGAGGACATCGTTCAACTCGACGACCGTGCCGTCCAGACGATCCTCAAAGAGGTCGATATCAAAGAACTGGCGACGGCCGTCAAGGGCACGGACAAGACCGTCCAGGAGAAGATATTCTCCAATATGTCGGAGCGCGCGGTCGATATGCTCCAAGAGGACATGGAGTACATGGGGCCGGTCAAACTGCGCGTCGTAGAAGAGGCGCAGCAAAAGATCGTCGCCGTCATCAGACGGCTCGAAGAGGCCGGCGAGATCAGCATCGGACGTGGCGAAGAGGAGATCCTTGTCTAAGATCATCCGTGACGAGAACGCAGGTTCGGCGTTCGCCGACCAGTTGGAGGGCGCGGGCGCACTGCGCGAGGCTCTCCTCCGCGCGCACCCTGCCGCTCTCTCCAACCGCGACCGGCGCAGGGAGCAGGCTCGGATCGAGGGCTTCGAGGTCGGACTCGCTGAAGGCCTGACACAGGGAAGGGAGGAAGGCAGTGCGGAGGCGTTCGCAAAGGCAAAGGCCGAACTCGACCAGACGAACCGCGCACAGATCGCGCGCATGGCGCAGGAGATCGGCGCGCTCATGGAGCAGTTCGATCAGGAGAGGGCGGACTGGTTCGTCCACGCAGAAGAACGGTTGGCGGACCTCGCAGTAGAGATCGCCAGGCGTGCGGTCACGACCGAACTCCAGATCAGCCGTGAGGCCATCACCAAGATCGCGCGCGACGTGCTTGCGGAAGTGACGGAGGGCACGCGCGTCCGGCTTCGCGTCAACCCGCTCGACGCGCCCGCGCTCGACGCTCGCCGTTCAGAACTCGAGAGCGCGTTTTCACAATTTGACAGCATCGAAGTAGTGGCCGACTCAGGTGTAAGAGCCGGGTGCAAAGTCGAGTACGACGCGGGCACGATCGACGCACGCGTCGAGGACTTTCTTGCGCGGATCGTCTTGCAGGCAAGGGAGGCGTCATAGAAGTGGCCCAGCCCGCCTTCTCCCGCATTTCAGAATCCATCGAGGCGACGTCCCGTTGGAACGTACTGGGGAGGGTGAGGCAGGTCGTCGGTCTCGTCGTCGAGTCCAACGGGCCCCAGGCCCGGCTCGGAGACGTCTGCCTGATCGAGCCCGAGCCAGGGGCCCCCAAAGTAACGGCGGAAGTCGTCGGTTTCCGTTCCGACCGCGTCGTATTGATGCCGCTCGGCGACATGACAGGCGTCCGGGCCGGAAGCATGGTAGAGGCGACGGGCGAGTGCCTGCGCGTCCCAGTCGGCGAAGCACTGCTCGGTCGCTGTCTCAACGGTCTAGGTGAGCCGATCGACGACGGTGGCCCGCTCGAGATTCAGCAGACCTACCCGGTCATCGCCCCGCCGCCAAGCGCGCTCCACCGTCAGATGGTCCAGCATCCGTTCGAGACCGGCGTGCGCGCGATCGACGGCCTCATGACGATGGGCGTCGGACAGAGGATGGGGATCTTCTCCGGCTCGGGAGTCGGCAAGAGCACGCTCCTCGGCATGGTCGCCCGCAACGGCAGCGCCGACGTGAACGTCATCGCTCTCGTCGGAGAGCGCGGAAGGGAGGTTCGCGAATTTATCGAGAACGATTTGGGAGAAGAGGGCATGAAGCGCAGCGTCGTCGTCTGCGCGACGTCCGACGAGCCCGCCCTCGTTCGCATCAAGGCCGCGCTGACCGCGACGGCGATCGCAGAGTACTTCCGCGACAGGGGTCTGAACGTTTTGCTCATGATGGACTCGGTCACGCGCTTCGCGATGGCGCAGCGCGAGGTCGGTCTCGCCGTCGGCGAGCCGCCGAGCACGAAGGGCTACACGCCCAGCGTCTTTGCACTCCTGCCGCGCCTGATGGAGAGAGCCGGATGCGGGCCGAAGGGCGCAATCACGGCCATCTACACGATCCTCGTCGACGGCGACGACACCAACGAGCCGATCTCTGACGCTTCGCGCTCGATCCTCGACGGACACATTGTCCTGAGCAGAAAACTCACGTCGCGCGGGCACTATCCGCCGATTGACGTGATGAACAGCCTCAGTCGCGTTATGCCGATGGTCGTCCCGCAAGAGCAGGTGCATGCCGCGAACGCGCTGAGAGAACTCATGGCCGCCTACTACGACGTCGAGGACCTGATCAGCGTCGGCGCCTATAAGCCCGGCTCGCAGCCGGTCTCAGACCGCGCGATCGAAAAATGGGACGCGGTCAATGCGTTCCTCCGCCAGGACAAGACACAGGCGACGCCGCTGCAAGAGAGCGTCGCTACATTGGAGGGTCTGACCGATGTCTAGGTTCGCCTTCCGGCTCGACAAACTGCTTCGGTACCGCACGACGCTCGAAAAGCAGGCCAAGGACGAATACCTGGCGCGCCGTGCCAAGCGCATCGAGGGCGAGTTTGAGATCGAGAAGATCAAGGGCCGCAGGATCGATTCTCTTTCGTTTTCCTCGACGACGCTTCCCGACCGCGTGGCGCACGAGCGGTTTCTTTCGCGCCTCGACGACGAGCAGCGCGCGGTCGAAGCGGCCGTCGCCGTTCTCCAGGGCGAAGAGGACGTTGCGAGAGGGAAGTGGCTCGTCACCAAGAAGGACCTTGAGGCACTGCAGAAACTTCGCGAGAAAGATTTGGAGGCCTGGCAACTGGAAGAAGAAAGAAAAGAACAGCGTGCGCTCGATGAGTGGGCGGTGCTGAGGAGAGTGGCATGAAACTACAACCACGAGGACTCTACGGCGCGATCCAGAGGATGCGCGAACTGCAGGACCGAATCGACCTGGTCGCGTCGATGTCCAACAGGGACGCGGTCGTTCAAGGCACGCAGCAGACACCCAAGAACGTACCGATGCCCAAGCCCGAATTCAACTTCGGCGAAGCACTGAAGGGCGCGATTCCGTTCAACCCGATGGGAGCCGGCGTGGAACGCACGCTGGCAAGGCCGTCTAGCGGGGTGCTGGGCATGATCCAGTCGGCCGCGTCGAAGGCGGGCATCGATCCTGCGCTCTTCGAAGCGCTTGTTGGCCGCGAAAGTTCGTTCAACCCGCAGGCCGTCAGCATTTCTGGCGCAAAAGGGCTCTCGCAACTCATGCCGCGCACGGCAGAGGCCCTCGGCGTCACAGACATCTTCGACCCGTCGCAGAACCTCAACGCAGGAGCGCGCTACCTCGCACAGTTGTTGCGGCAGTACAGCGGCGACAAACAGATGGCGCTCGCCGCCTACAACGCGGGGCCAGGCACCGTCGACCAGGTCGGCGGAATCCCCGATGAAAGCGCGGGCTACGTGCGCGACGTCCTGACGCGCGCCGCGGAGATCGAGGCCCAGTCCAAAGGAGGCCAATAAGAAATGAAAGCACTTCTGATCGCAGTGCCGATCCTCTTGATCGGTGGAGTCCTTGGAGCGGGCTTCATGGGAGTCGTCGACATTCCCGGCGTCACGCCGAAGAAGGCCGAAGCGAAGGCTCAGGCGCAGTACCAGGAGGCGGCCGACCCGGTCGCGGACGCGACGACGACCGAGACCGACACCTCCACGCAGGATGACACCACGGGCTTCAAGCCGCCAGTCGTCTCGGACGTCGAGACGAACCCAGTGAAAGGCACGACTGCGATCGCAAAAATCTGGGCCGAACTGCCCGCACAGAAGGTCGTTGAGATCAGCGGCGACTACAAGGACGAGGATCTTGCTGCGATCCTGCTCCAGATGCCCAAGCAGAACACCGCGCAGGTACTCAGCACCCTGCCGGCCGACAGGGCCGCAAGACTCAGCAAAGAGATGCAGCGACAAGCCTCCATCGTCCCTGAAAGTTGAGGGGATGTTGGGTAGCCTCTTGCCCTCCGGGCGTAGCTCAGTGGATAGAGCACCAGTCTTCGGAACTGGGTGTCGGGGGTTCGAATCCCTCCGCCCGGGCCAGACACCTACTTTTTCTCCTTAGCGGGGAGCCAGGGGACGACTTTCCGAGCGAACACCGCCACCACGATCCCGGTGCAAACGAGGATTCCGAGCCGTGGGAGGAAGGCGGACAGGACGAGCAGGCTCATATAGGAAAAGTATCGTAGTGCGACCGCGTTGCCGCACGGCCAGACCTGTGCGGCCTGGAGTTTGTTCCAGCGCGCGTCGATCGCTTTGACGCGCGGATCGTCGTCTAGGACGCCCTGGCTTTGCAGTTCGCGCAGTTTCGCGCGCCCGACGTTCCTCTCGTTGTCGATCAGCGTGCCGAGGTAGTTCTTGATCATAAACAAAGGCACGTAAACGACCGCCGTGATCGGGATCACGATGGTCGCGAGCAGGATTCTCATGCCGGGGTCCGTATAGCCCGTGATCCTGGTGTCACCGAAGAGGAGGTTCCAGTCGGGATACTGTCCTCGGAACGACAGGGCAAGCGCCCAGTAGTCGGACGCGACCTTTCGCACGTAGTCGAACTCCAGGTAGCCCCGGTGCCACGCGTCAAGTTGGATCGCGTGAAACGCGACATAGAAGAGGAACAACACGACGATGAGCAGGAACCCGGTGAACACAGAGCCCAGGCTGCCGAGCCCGAGTTTGTTCTCCCTGTCCTGGATCCATGGGTCGAACGTGAAACGCCTGTCGGTTGTGATCGCCTTGCCGAGGATGAGGAGCGCCTTCCACAGACGCAGGACGTAGAAGAACGCAAAGAAGATCACCACTGCTTCGACGGTGTACGCCAAAACGTCAAAGACCACGTTCGGGACGACTCCGACGCTCCATTCGGCGCTCCTTGCGGCGGTCGACCACCGATCGACCAGTGCGTTGTAGTCTGCCGTCTGTCCGCCGAAGAGCAGTGCA